>CAZILR010000016.1:13721-20704 GCA_964539995.1 uncultured Planctomyces sp. | reverse complement strand
CATCGCCTGAGTCATCCCCACAAGATCGAGAGCTTTCTCCGCCGCTTCGCCCGCCTCGCGAGCCGTCATCCCCTGAAGCTGTTGCAAATACCTCACCCAGTCAAAGGCCGAAACGCTGGCATACAGCCCCTCGCTGCCGGGGCAGTAACCCAGCCGGCGAAACAGCTCGGCGTTGTTGCGAGGCGACTCGCCCAACACGAGCACAGTCCCCAGCGTCGGCCGAAGCTGTCCGGTGATTAGATTCAGCAGCGTCGATTTCCCCGAACCGTTCGGCCCCAGCAGTCCGTACGCACCCGGTCCCAGCGTCAGCGTGAAGTCATTCACGCCGATCACCTTGCCGTACAGTTTCGTGACGTTCCGCAATTCGATCATGGAAGCACCACAGGGAAAACAATCAGACCCGCATAGGAGCCGAGATGCGCCGCAGAAGGATCGTCAGTGCAATCACCGTCACGCCGATCAAGATCAACGCCGAGACCAACACGTCACGAAAGTCCGCGAAGCCAAACACCCATGACTGCACTCGACCCAGAGTGTGATACAGCGACACATGAGTCCACGAGGATTGCTGCAACTCCATCGGACTGCCGTTTTGGAATTGTTGAAACTGAGCGTTGGCGATCTCGATCGACGCGGCAACCGAGTAGGTGAACCAACCCAAAATCCACATGGCGAACCAGGCGAACCCCGCGTATCGGCTTTCCTGAGTCAGCGACGAAAAGCACAGCGCCAGGATCGACGTCGGCAACATCAGTACGAGCGACGCCGCGACGATTCGAAACGGCAGATCCCACGTCGCAGAAACAACACCGAGGTCCGGCGACAGCAAGACTCCCAGGACATACAGCGCCAGCGCCGGCAACGTCGAGATCACCGCCAGGTAGGCCCACACGCTGGCCAACTTGCCGAGCAGGTATTCTCCGCGAGTCAGCGGTCGCGAGAAGTACAGCAGAAACGCTCGCGAACGAACGTCCTGAGAAATCAACGGTGGAGCGATCAAGCCCACCACCATGACCATCAGCACTCCTTGCGGATTGCGAAAAAACGTCTGTAACAGCCATCCCCAGACCGTGTGCCGGCTGGTTTCCAAGTTTCCCGTTGCGAACGATTCGCGAAGCTGATCGAACTCCGCCGCCGGCAGCGATTGCAGAAACGGTCGCAGTGGTGTTTGCCCTCGGCGGCCACGCTGGCGGCGCTCGCCCATCGGCGGCACCGATTGCAGCATCGGCCGTAGAGGCTCGCGCCATTCGGGATACAGGACCGCTTGCTCCCAGGCGAAGAAACCGACGCCCCACACAATGGCTGGCAACCAGGCAAAGAACAACATGCGCTTCAGCCAGCGACTTTGCCAAGCTCGGCGGATGCCCACAGACGCGATCACCGTCCAACGGATCCAACCCGATTCCAACGCACCTGACCAGCCACGATAGCCGAGTCGATTCACACCGCGACCGTCCCCGTCGCCATCCGTGTCGAGTTCTGCCATCACGACATCGCTGTCGAACGACGAGTCGGTCATTTCGTGGCCCCCTCGCGAACAGCCTTCAAAAAGATTTCTTCGAGCGAATTGCGAGACGGCGTCAGTGATCGCACGCCGACTCCGCATTGCTCTGCCGCTTGCCAAGCCTGAGTTGCCAGTTCGTCGACCGCGCCGCGCAGGACCAATGTGCCATCCGGCCGCGATTCGATCGACACACCATGCCCGCGAATCACGTCGATGAACCGCTCTGACGATCCGAGCAATCGAACTTCCAGCGACGGTTCCGCCGGACGGCTCAACTCGGTCAGCCGCTCGGCGACCTGCACTCGGCCGCGAGCCAGAATCACGACCGAATCGCTGATCGACTGCACGTCGGGCAGGATGTGCGTGCAGATCAGTACCCCTTTGCCGTGATCGCGAGCCAGCACTCGAATGCGATTGAGCATCACGACCCGCTCTTCGGGATCAAGCCCCGACGTCGGTTCATCCAGAATCAGCACGGGTGGATCGTGAACGATCGCCTGAGCGAACCGCAGCTTCTGACGCATGCCGGTCGAGTACGTCTCGACCGTGCGATAGCGCTCCTGAGCCAGTCCGCAGAAGTCGAGAATCTCATGCGATCGACGTAGCGCCTCGATGGCCGGAATCCGCGAAAGCTGAGCCACGAACTGCACGCACTCGATACCAGTCATGCCGTGCAGAAAGCAGTCGTCTTCGGGCATGTAGCCGACGTTGGCTCGAATCTCGCGGTACTGCGAACCGAGTTCGTAATTCAACAACCGCCCGCGTCCACTGCTGGTCTTCACCAGACCGAGCAGCACCTTGATCAACGTCGTCTTGCCCGCTCCGTTCGGGCCCAGCAAGCCCGTAATCCCCGACTCGACCTTCAGCGACACGCGGTCGAGCGCCCGAAACCGGCCGTAGTCTTTGGTGATCTCAACGATGTCGATCAATGCGGCCATGAGTGCAGCCGTCGTTGAAAATGCAGAAACCCCGCATCTCTGCGGGGTCTCTTCCGTGCGGAGGTGATGGAACTTGAATCCCTCGACACCAGAAACGCTGTCGCGGGCGGGATGGTATTGAGTTGCGTCAGGCCGAGCAAACGCGAGGTCGCGCTCCACGTTGTTGAAGGACGACAAGAATTCTGACAGCGTCTGGCGTTCGTCAGCGTTTCCGGAGTTGCGTGAAAGACTGCTCCAGAGACTCGCGGAGCAAGGCACCGTCGTTGGAGTAGACCACGAAGCGAGAGCCTTGTTTGATTGTGCGTTCCATTTGCTCACGTTTGCCGAACCAGCTTCCGGCGGCGACGTGCGAGCGATTGGCGATGTCGATAATTCGCTGAATCATCGCGATGAGGTCCGGATGGTCGTACTCGTTGGGGATGCCCATGTTGGTGGTCAGATCGTTGGGGCCGACAAACACCGCGTTCACGCCAGGGATTGAGCAGATCTTTTCGAGGTTCTCGACCGCCAGCACCGATTCGATCATCGGGACGAAGACCGTGTTCGCGCAGCGTTCTTCAATGGCGTACTTTCGCGTCTTCTCGCTGGGCCATTTTCCTTCGGCGAGGACACGCTCCAAAGCCTGACCTTTCAGCGGCCGATAGATCGCGGCCGCCGCGAGGCGTCGAGCATGTTCCACGTCCTCGACGTAGGGGACGACAACACCATCGAACGAATCGCAGACCTTCGACACGTCGTCCGGTTCGCGGCTGTGAGTTCGCGCCAGGCACGCGATTCCTTTGGCGGCCAGTGCGTACCGAACTGGCAAGAACTCCGCCAAGTCGAGGGCGTTGTGCTCGGCCGTGACGATCACGAAGTCGAGCGCCTCGTCCGGCAAGACATCGACGATGGCCGGATTGACCGTGTATTGAAAGAAGGTGCCGTAGACGGTTTGCCCACGCTGCATTTTTTCCTTGAGAGCCTTGCCGAGTTTGGGTGCTGCCATGAGTGGACGATTCCTTAAATGAGGTTTTCAAACAGTGATCAAAACCATTCATTCCAAGTTTGTGGCCGTATCGAGCTTTCTGTGAGCCATGACCGTCCTACAGTTTTGGTCGAGACGGAGAATTGTTTCAATCACGGGAGAAGGCCGTCTTCACCGTCGGCCTCGCCTCAGAAAGTTTGCCATGCCAACTTCCGCATTGTTTCCGCGAACGATTGTGCGATCGCGATCATCGGGCTGGTGTGTCGAACGATCCCAAGCAGAACATCAGCCTCGCGTTGCCCGGCATCGCTCATCCGACGAACCGCCTGTTGCGACTCGCCGTGCCACGCAATGCGGTTGTGAATGACGTCAAAGTTTGGCAAAACGAGTCATCACCACAAGGAGCATTTATGAGCCGCCTGATCGGTGTCGCGCTGCTGACCATTTCACTGCTGCCGTCCGTGAGCCATGCGGCGGACAAGCCCAACATCGTCCTCCTGATGGGTGACGACCACGGCTGGGAGGAGACCGGCTACAACGGTCATCCGCATGTGAAGACGCCGGTGCTCGATGAGATCGCTGTGACCGGTATGCGGTTCAACCATTTCTACGCGGCCCATCCGAGTTGCTCACCCACGCGAGCCAGCTTTCTGACCGGACGGCACCCCAACCGGATGGGAACGTTCGCGCCCGGCTGGTCATTCCGGCCGGAGGAGATCACGATCGCGCACGTTCTCAGCAAGGCCGGTTATCGCTGCGGGCACTTTGGCAAGTGGCACGTCGGCGCGGTGAAGAAGGAATCACCGGTCAGTCCCGGCGCGATGGGTTTTCACGAGTGGATCTCGCACGACAATTTCTTCGAGCTGAACCCGTCGTTATCGCGCAATGGCGGCCCGCCGAAAGTCTTCAAAGGGGAAAGCTCCGAAGTGGTCATCGACGAAGCGATTCGTTTCATTGACGGAGCTAAGCAAGCGGAAAAGCCGTTCCTCACGGTCGTCTGGTTTGGCTCGCCTCACGAGCCGTACAGCGGACGCCCCGATGATCTCGCGCTGTACGACGATCTGCCGGCGAAGTACACGAAGAAGGTCAATCTCACGTCCAACGAAACCGGCGGCCCGACGACTCGGCCACAAGGCGAAGTCCTGCGTGAACGCTACGCTGAGATCACCGCGATGGACCGCGCGATCGGCAAGCTGCGAAAATACCTCGCCACGCACAAGCTTCGCGACAACACGCTCCTTTTCTACTGCGGCGACAATGGCACGTCGGCGGACGGAGCGCTCGGCATGCCTCATCGCGGCGTCAAAGCCCAGGTTTATGAGGGCGGGATCCTTGTTCCCGGTCTCATCGAATGGCCCGCGCGAATTCCGCAACCGCGGATTTCGGCCGTCCGCGCTTGCACCAGCGATCTGTTGCCGACGATCTGCTCGCTCGCTGGTCAGCCGCTACCGAGCCGAACACTTGATGGGGTCGATCTCACGACGGCACTCGATGGCAAGATGACCGAACGGCCGACACCGCTTGGCTTCTGGGAGTTCAACACCGCGCGCTTCTCCGAAACGAAACCGAAGCCGTACATCGCACCCGAACTTCAGCAAGGGACGACGCCCCTCGTGAAGCTCATGGGTGGCAAAGCAACTCGCGATTTCACCAACTGGCATCATCCGGCGATCACCGAGTCCGACTACCTCGGCCCGCGAGCGATCATCGACGGACGATTCAAGTTCGTGATCCACGAACAAAAGAACGGCAGCGTCAAACGCGAACTCTTCGACCTCGCCGCCGACCCCGCCGAGAAAACGAATCTCCACGATCAACAGGCGGCGCTGGCCGAGAACCTCGCAAACAAGCTTCACGAATGGCAGCGATCGGTCCTCAACAGCGTGACTGGCGCGGACTACCGAAAGTGACGTACCGATGACATCAACCGGCTGCCAAGTTGGAGGATGACGTTCACACGAGCGTTCTGTTCCACGCTCAATTTGGCTCAGCGCTCGTGCTTCACGACCTCGGCAGGCAGCAGCAGTTCTTTTTCGTCGCGAGCAAGACACGGGGGCACGGTCATCAACAAGCGCTGGCCGGCGGAGTTTGTGAAGCGCCACAGGCGAGCGTCTTGTTCGGCGGGAACCGGGATCGAGTAGTAGCCGGCTTTCGCGGGGAACTCGAACGCGAGCTTGCCAGTTGGGTCGAGCAGTTTGCCGGGACCGTCGGCAAAGAGGCCGATCGTTGTTGTGCCGCGCGGCACATAGAACGACATCTCCCAGCGGCCAAACAGATGCGCGGGGGCGGCGGTGCTGGAGACGATCGTCGCCGGCAGGTCGCTCAGCCAATCGACGAGAGTCCCCGCGCCGCGGTCAGTGATCTCGACGCGATGCAGGCCGGTGAAAGTGGTTGTCAGAGTCACGTCGTGCTCGGCGCGATCGGGCGGGACTTCGGCGTGAGAGACCGACTTGCCTTCGACTTCGGCGGCCGGAAACAACGCGATCTTCGCCGGGCCGTTGTTCGTGTAGATCACTCCGGCCGTGACTTTGAGTTTGATTTCGACAGGCATTGGCTTGTCGGACGAGTCGCGCGGTTCGATCCACGTCCAAAAGTCTCGCGAGCGGCGGAGGTAAATGCCGTGCGAGCCGCGTTTCGCCACCTTCGGCAATTTGAGCGGAGTGGCCGGGACGAGTTCGTTGCTGAACGAGACAGGCGTGAAGTCCAGCAGCTTGCGACGCTCGATGCCGCTGCGAATGAGTTCGGCGACCTCGGCCTCGTCGAACGGTTTCTCGCTGCCAGCGGCGGTCATCCACGGGTTGAGATCGGGATGCCGATAATCGGCGGCTTCTTTCGGTAGCGTCAGCGACTTGTCACGGTTGTCGAGATCGCGGACCAACGCCAGCGTGTGAATCATGCTCGTCGAACGAATGCGGTAGCCGTACTTGATGAGCGATTCATACGCAGCCTGACGCGGGGCACTTTGAGCCGATTCGTAGTCGAGCCACAGATCGACATATCGTGTGTAAAGCACGAAGTCGTCGATGCGCCGGCGGACCTCGGCCGAATCCGCGAGCTGTCGCGCCTCGTCCAGCTTGCGATACATCCGGCCGACGAGATCGTCCGAGAGCAACGATCGCTGAGAACCGTCGATCAGCCGGAAGAACTCGGTCATCGGAGCTTTCGCCGGGCCGAACGACTTCGACAGAAAGTCCTCGCGCAGTTCGTCAATCCGTTCCGCTTCGCGCACGTCCCACAGCATCCGCGCGGCCAGCCAATAGCCAAGCCCGTTGCAGCCCCAGTTGTCCGAGGACTCGGCGGAGAGGAACCTCGCACCGAGCGCATGAAACTGTGGAATCGTTTCGGCGAGTCGTTTCAGGTTCGAGCCGCGCGACGCGCCGGGCAGATCGCGATCCCAAGTGTGGACCGAGTAATACTCGCGGATGCCGACCGTCGCCCCTTGCTTCTGCCAGCCGGACATCAGTTGCTCGACGGTGTAGCCCCCTTTGATGAAGCTGGTCGCGACGTTGATCACCACACGCGGATGCGCGCGAATCGACGGCGGCGGCGAGTGCTCGTTGTAGGCGTACATCGCCAC
>CAZILR010000016.1:0-13621 GCA_964539995.1 uncultured Planctomyces sp. | reverse complement strand
GCGGCTCCGAAGCCGTACCAAATCCGCCGCGCGTGGTACGACGGCTTCTCGAACCTGTCCACGTCGAGCGTCAAGTCTTTTGCTTGCGGCACGACCTCCCACGTCTCGCCGGGAAAGAACTGCCGATAACCCAGCCGATGCAGACAGTCCCACACGGCATGTTCGACGGCGAGTTCCGTGGCTCCAATCAACAACAAGCCGCGCTCATGCGAACGCAGCAAATACTCTTCACGTCGCGTGGCGTCTTGCGAATCAAACAATGCTTCGAGTTTCAGCTTCGGGAAATCGGCAACCGTTCCCACGGCCAAGCCCGTCGTGCCGTCGGCCTCTTCAACGAGACATTTACCACCGGTGATCTTGTCGAGATATGTCGCCAAAGTTGTCGCGGCCTTGCGAGTCCGCTCACCGCATTTCGGAGCGACCGACACGCTGTGAGAAAATCGGCCCTGTCGCGACAGCACCACCTCGGTTGCCTCAATGTTCGAGAGGAACACGCAGAAGACCAGGAATCCGAGGGCGATCATTCTCATCGTGATGTTCCAAGCGGAGTGACGTGACCGAACGAGAATCTAGCCGCTCGTCTGCACGAATCAAAAGTCGGATCCCTCAAAACATCAAACGGGCTTCAGAGGTGAAGACCATCGACGTTGGTGGATCACGGCACTCGCAGTACACGGACGCCACCGTGCCTCGGAGCATCTGGTGAGCAACCGTCGCGCGCGGCGGAGCGTTGTCGGTGGAAGGGGAAGTTGAAGCTGCCGCCCCGTTGCACTCGTTCTGTGCCGACGCCGGGGTACGGATTCGATGGACCAGTGGGATCGAGTAACTCGGAGTCGTTGACTGTGTAGGGGGCGACGAAGTCTTGGCACCATTCGGATTCGTTCCCGTAGAGATCGAACAACCCAAACGGATTCGGTTGCCGAGATTTTACCGGATGATGGCGGTTACTCGCGTTCGTGTTTGTGATCGCGTAATCGGCAAGCCGTGTCGGATCGGAGCCGAAGAACCACGGAGTGTCCGCACCGGCGCGGCAGGCGTATTCCCACTCGGCTTCGGTCGGCAAGCGATACTTCGCCGACTTGCCTCCGTTGGATTCGCGACTCGTCAGCCATTCGCACAACGCGACCGCATCGTTCCAACTCAGGTTGCTGGCGGGATGCTCGTCGGTCAGCGGTTGTTCGCCGGTGTTTCTCCAACTGAAGCCCGATTGCAGCACCCATTGATCGTTGACGACGCCGTAGCCTGCGGACTTTTCGGCGTCGGTTTTGTGCCCGGTGTCGTCCGCGAATTGTCGAAACTGGCCGACCGTGATTTCCGTCTGTCCGATCCAGAATGGCTTTCGCAATCTCACATGGCGCGGCGGACGTTCGTTGTTGACCGTGTTGAGTTCATCAGTGTTTGGAATCAGTGCGGACAGCGTTTTGAAATCGGCTTCCGTCGTTCCCATCGTGAACTCGCCGGGCGGGATGAGAATCATCGTCAGGCCAATCGAGTTCGGTCGCGAGGTCTGCACGTCCAAATGTTTCGCCCAGGCTCGCTGCGTGGCTTGAACCGTCTGCTCGCTGGCCGGGAACAAAAGGGGCTGAGCCACTTGTTCCTCCGGGTTCTCATCGCGATGGGGAGAATTGCCGGGCGGAGTGAATTGCCATGCCGCCAGCATGAGGAGGCCCATCACCACGGCGGCAAGCATCGCTCGGATGGGGCGCGTGCGGACGAAGCTCTTGAAGGATTTCACGCAGAGTCGCAGGGATCGCAGAGGTTTTGATGTCGAGTGACTGGCAGTGACATCCTCGGCGATCTCCGCGCCTCTGCGTGAAATCTCATCATCCGTCGCGTGCTCACTCGGAATCCACTGAGTCGCGACACCCGGCAGCGAATGTTCGATGCGAGTCGAATCGTTGCGCGCGGGCAGCCGGTCGCGTGGGATCGCACACAGGGCGTCGCGAACCTCGCGCATCGACGCAAACCGGTCTTCCGGCTTCTTCGTGGTCATGCGGCGGAAGATGTGTTCGAGTTCCGCGGGCACGTCAGTTCGCGCGGTGGCGAGGGACGGCAGCGTCAGGAGTTGATGGGCCATCACCATCTCCATGTAGGTTTCGCCCGCGACGACCGGCCGGCCAGTCAGCAGAAAGAACAGTGTGCAGCCCAAGCTGTAGATGTCGGAGCGTTGATCGGCCGAGCGGACATTCATCGCCTGTTCCGGCGACATGTACTCGGCGGTGCCAAAGATCATGCCGCTCCGCGTGACGGCGGTCGCTTCCGAAGTCGCTGGCTCGACATCGATCCGAGCGAGGCCCAGGTCGAGAACCTTGACGTGGAGGGGCTGAACGGCTTCCGACGTCGCCGAACTCGTGAGAGTTCAGTCCGAAGTCTCACGACTTCGGCGACGGTCGTCGGCCCGCTGCATCAGCAAATTCGACGGTTTGATGTCGCGATGGATGATCCCTTGCTGATGCGCGTATTCCATTCCGTCGGCGGCTTGAGCGATGCACTCGACGGCGTCAGCCACGCTGAGCGGGCCGTGACGGCGGACCCAGGTCGAGAGGTCCAGGCCGTCGATGCACTCCATGACGAGGTACATGACGCCGTCGTCCTCACCAGCATCGTGAGCAGCGACGATGTGCGGATGCGACAGCCGCGCGACCGCGCGAATCTCTCGACGGAAGCGGTTGGCGACATGCGGCTCGTGCGCGGTCGAACGGGGCAAAACCTTGACTGCCACAATGCGATCCATCCGCTGATGCCGCGCGCGGTACACCGTTCCCATGCCACCTTGACCCAGCGGACTCAAGAGGACGTAGTCGCCCAAGACCAACCGAAGCGGCGAAGACTGCATCAGGCTGGCGTGTTGAAACGGCGTCAGCAGACCGAGCGCGATCAATCGTTGTCCCAGTTCATCGGTCGTGTGTTGGTCAGGCGGCAGAGACGACAGTTCGCGTTCAATGGATTCAGAATCGAGCACGCCGCTTTCCGTCAGTCGTTCAACGTAGTCGTCCAGGCGGATCGGTTCGGCGTTCGCTCGTGGCGACGGCGGCAGCGGTGGTTCGCTCACGCGATGGATTCGACGAGTTTCGCCATCGGGGTTGAGTACGACTTGCGACAGCCACTCGGCATCGAGGTCCGAGAAACGGGCGTAGTCCGCGATCGTGACCGGCGCGCCACAGCGACGGCGATAGCTGACGTCGATGGGGACGAGTTCACGCAGCGCGGCAGTTCGCTCGCCGCCGGTCAGATTCGCGAGGCAATGGGCGAGTGCCGGCCAACCATCCGGCGGCACGGTACTTTGATCGGGTCGTGTGACGACCGCTTGCCACGCGGCTTCAAATTCATCGCACGCCTGGTCGATCCGCTCTTGAGCTTTGCCGGACAGTTCCGCGAACGCAGGCGCTGTTTGCGGTGAGTTCGAGTCCGCATCATCCGGCGTCATGCGACGTCTCCTCGGACCAGAGAGTGCGGATGCGATCCAGCTTGCGAAGCACGGTTCGCGGCACGCAGTTCAGCCGCTGAGCGATCTCTTCGATGCTGTCCCCTTCTAATCGCCAGACGGTGATCGACCGCAGCGTTTCGTCGCCGAGCACCTCCAGCAACCGCCGAAATTCGTCCGCCATCTGACAAGCGAACTGCGGAGTCGGCTCGTGACTGACCAGCTCTTCCAGCGTGGCGACGGCGTTGTTGGCGTCGCCCGCGTTGACTCGATTCCAATGGCCGCCTCGCTTCTGACGTCCCTCGCGCCGCCGCAGATCCAGCAGCTTGTGCGACGTGATTGCCACCAGCAGCGGCCACAGCGCGTGTCGATCCACCAACTGGGGATATTGCCCCGCTTGAGCACCTCGGCAGAAGCTATCGAAGGCGCTGAGCGCGATGTCCTCTTCGTCGGCCGCTGCTCGTGGAGCATCCGCCAACCGATGCCGAGCCAGCCGCACCATCCGGCCGAAGTACCCCTCCCACAACTTCTGCACCGCCGACGAACGACCGGCTTTGAGCTGATCAATCCATCCGGTGACGGTCGTTTCGGGAGTCATAGTGTGTGAACCTGGAGTGCTGCGGCTCGACGCAGCCCTCCATTCTGGAAGGGATCAGGTCTCAATGGTTTGAAGTCGGCAGTTTTGAAAGATTGCTCCAGCAGAGCGATTTTGTGACGACGGAATCGTCCCGTTTTCGCGGAATTTCGCCCGCGATTGATGGAGGGCTGCGTCGAGCCACAGCACTCCAGGAAAAAACATTTGCAAATTGCGTGTCACCTTCTGCCGCTGTTTGGCGAGCAACCTTCAGAGACACGCGGCGGGGCCTCCCGTTGGGAATGCCGAGTTGTTTCGAGCGGTATTCAACAGCTCGTTTCACAATCCAGCAATGGGAGACACGTCATGTTCACGCTTCAAAAATGGGTCCGTCGGCAGTGGCGCACGCGACTCGCGTGCGGTTCTTCGGCAGTCAAACAACGCCGCGCGCGAGCCACTGGCCGGAGCGGTTGCTCGGCACAGCTTGAATTACTGGAAGCTCGGCAGGTCATGGCCGCGACGCCGATTGCCGGATTGAGTGACGAGTTCACCGACGCGGCCTCGATCAACAACTGGAGCGAGGTTAATCAGACGGAAGGCTGGGGCGAGCGCGGGGCACAGCTCAATCAGTGGACCGTGAATGCCAATGGCGACGGGCAGATGGTGATGCAGCCGCACTCGGTCGTGTGGTACGCCGACTGGCGCGGTCCGCTGGTCTTCAAAGAAGTGACCGGTGACTTCGTGGTCACGACGCGGATGCAGATCACGGATCGCGATGACGTCGGCGGCAGCGATGCGGACAACATCCCCAGCGACGGACAGTTCTCGCTCGGTGGTTTAATGATCCGCACGCCGCGAGACCTCACTGACGGAGCCGCCGACTGGCAGCCCGGCAGCGGGGTCGATGACGGGACGAACAACGGCGAGAACTACGTCTTCCTGTCGATGGGCTACACGAGCGGCTCGAACAATTTCAGCTTCGAGGTGAAGACGACTCGCAACAGCAACTCGGTGCTGGAGATCACGCCGCTGGCACAAGCTCCGAACGAAGTCGAGTTGCAGATCGCGCGCATCGGGGACTCGATCATCGCGCTGCATCGACGTGTCGGTGAGGCGAATTGGACTGTGCATCGACGGTACTCGCGGCCCGATATGCCGGAGACGATGCAAGTGGGCATGGTCACTTACAGCGATTGGGAGAAGGCCAATGATCTCGCTCCCGTCGTGCATAACGGCAGCGTGCTCGCGCCCGGTCAGATCGCCGATCCGTCGCCGTTCCAACCGTTCAATCCTGATCTCACAGCGAGCTTCGGCTACACGCGATTTGCTCGGCCCGATGTCCCGGCGGCGTTGGTCGGAGCGAACCTGTCGCTGCCGGCCGTCGCCAGCGATGCGCAACTGCTGAGCTTCCTCGGCAACAACGCCAACATTGATCCGAATGGAAACACCGATCCCGACCCCGATCCAGACCCTGAGCCAAATCCCATCGATCAGACGACTCGCGTCGGAGTGAATCTTTCGCATGTGGTCGATTGGGATCCCGCGATGATTTTCAAAGACGCCTTCAACCGTGCTCGCCCGTGGGGAACACGAGCCGAGAATGTCGCAACCGGCGAAACAACGTGGCAGTTCTCGCTGGGTGAAGGCCCCGCTCTGCAGGTGGACGAGCACGGCTGGGTCACTGCGTTGCCGACTTGGACCGCCAGCAACGGGACCGTCTATCAGCAACAAGCCTCGACGGTCATCTTCACCGATGGTGCGAATCAGCCGGCCGGAATTTACCGCGCCGAATGGGACGGCAACGGCGAACTGGTCATGCCGTTCGTCACCGAGACCGGGACGACACCGACAGGCCGGCATTACGCGCTCGTCAACATGCCGTTCGACGCGCACTTCGGCATGGAGATTCACAGCACCGATCCGGCCAATCCGATCCGCAACATCGACCTCTGGATGCCGGACTACAACGGCGAGAGCTTCGTCGGCGACGTTTGGCAGCCGGGTGCGAACGAGTCGCCGTTCCATCCGCTCTTCCTGCAACGGCTCGATGACTTCGACACGCTGCGGTTCATGGACTGGATGAATACGAACAACTCGGACATCGTCACCTGGAACGATCGCCGCCTGTTGAGCGACGCCTCGCAATCCGACGGCGATCTCCCGGAGTACTTCCACACGAATGGCCTCGCGCCGGAGTACCTCATCGAAATCTCGAACGCGGTTGATGCGAACCCGTGGTTCAACATGCCGCATCAGGCCGACGATGACTTCGTTCGCAACTTCGCGACGATGGTTCGCGACACGCTCGATCCCGATCTGACGGTCTACGTTGAATGGTCGAACGAATTGTGGAACGCGCAGTTCCCGGTGAACGGCTGGTTGCAGCAGCAGATGACTCTGCCGGAGAACGCGGGACTCGATTTCTTCCAAGTGGCGGGCCAAGAGATTCGCCGCGACTTTGACATCTGGAGCGACGTCTTCGCCGGTCACGAAGATCGGCTCGTGCGAGTCGTCGCCGGACAGCAGGCGAACTCGTGGCTCACCGGGCAGATTCTGATGAACGTCAACGGGCGAGTGGACGCGGTCTCATCGTCGGCCTACGCCGGCATCAGCTACGACATGGCGGCGGCCTACACCGCGACGACCACGCCCGACGACATCATCAACGACCTCTTGAATGTCTCGATTCCGTGGGCGTCCGCTCGGTTGCAGGAACACAACGCACTGGTCCAAAGCTACGAACAGTCGCTCGGCCGAGACTTGCAGTTCGTGACTTACGAAAGCGGCTCGCATGTCTTCGGTGCTCCGAATCCGTTGCCGTTCTCGCCCGCTTTGAACGCCGCGCTCGAAGCCATGCACAGCCCGCGCATGTACGACGTCTACCAAACGCTGCTGGGAGAAGTGCGCGAGGCGGGAGTCGATCTCTACAACGAATTCAATTTCACCAGCCACGACGGTGCGAGCTTCTTCGGCACCTACGGTCTGCTGCACGACATGACGACTCCGCTGTCTGAGGCTCATCAACTCCGCTCGCTGCTCGACTTCGCGGCGTCGCAGAACGACGAAGATCCGCCGCCAGAAAATCACGCACCGATCTTCGCGGCCGTCGCACCGATCTCGATCAACGAAGCGAGTGCGCTCAACGTCGTCGTCAGCGCGACGGACAGCGATCAACCGGCACAAACGCTGACGTACTCGTTGGGCGCGAACGCTCCGAGCGGCCTGTCGATCAACTCGACAACCGGCGCGGTGACATGGCTCGCACCAGATTCATCGGGCGAGGACTTGTACCTCGTCACCGTGATCGCGACGGACAACGGCACGCCCGCTCGCAGCGGCGAGACGACTCTGTCACTCACCGTGCGAAATGTCGCACCGACTGCCGATGTCGCTGGCTCAACTCAAGCCGTCGCCGGCATGAGTCAGCAATTCGTGCTCACCGCAAACGATCCCTCCACCGCCGACCAAGTGGCAGGATTCACATTCCACATCGACTGGAACGGTGACGGTTCGATCGACCAATCGGTTGTCGGACCAAGCGGTCTCGCGGTTGCACACACATTCGCAACCGCTGGCCAGCACGCCGTTCGAGTCACCGCGACCGATCGCGACGGAGCCACCAGCGCCATCGACTCACTGACGGTCAACGTCATCGCCCAAGCCTTCGCCGAACTACGATCCGATCCGGCTCATCCGGGTCAGCAGATGTTGTACGTCGCGGGAACTCCGCAAGCCGATCAGATCAACGTCAGCCGTTTGGGGGGCGGTCATGTGCGTGTCTTCTCTGGCAATCGCCGCCTCGGTGACTTCGCAATGCCGAACAGAATTCTCGTTGAGGCCGGTAACGGCAACGACCGTGTGATGATCTCCTCGAACGTCGTGATCCCTGTCGAACTCGACGGAGGAGCAGGCAACGACACACTCAACGGCGGCTCGGCGAACGATCTTCTGTGGGGCGAGTCCGGCAACGACTCGATCATCGGCGGCAGCGGCGATGACATTCTGATTGGCGGCGACGGAAACGACTTCATCGACGGAATGAACGGCGACGACAGCCTCTTTGGCGACGCTGGTCACGACTCGCTCCGCGGCGGCAACGGTCACGACATGATCCATGCTGGCGACGGAATCGACTCGCTCTACGGCGAGAACGGCAATGATGTCCTGTTGGGTGATAGCGGCAACGACTCCATCTCTGGCGGCAACGACCACGACACGATCGATGGTGGCGACGGCAACGATGTGCTGAGCGGCGACAACGGCAACGATGCCATTCGCGGCGGGATTGGCAACGATACGCTCAATGGAGCCGCCGGCCGCGACGTGCTCCTCGGCGGTGCCGGCAATGATTCGCTGCTGGGAGGCAACGACAACGACACGCTGCTGGGCGAAAATGGCAACGACACCGTCAACGGCCAGGGAGGCGTCGATCGCGTGACCGCCGCCGGCAACGGTTCGCTGCTGATGAGCCTCGACCGAGCCATCGGATCGGCGACCGAAATCGACAACTCGTTCCTGTTCGACTTCGACGAGTTGTTGGCGGCAGCGTTGTGAGCTTGGAGGATTTTGGCCGCTTCAGGCAATGAATAATGATCTCACGCCGAGGCGCTGAGTTCGCAGAGGAGGACCAGGGAATAAAGTTTCCACTCAGCGATCTCTGCGCCTCGGCGTGAGATTTCTTCCTTTGTCTGTGCGAGTTGCTGTGGATGCTATCCGGCATGCGCTCATTAGAGCGCTTTCTCGCTGGCTGTAGCGGAACTCGTGAGAGTTCCGGCCTGAAGTCTCACGACTTCAGCGACCTTTTGCCGCGGCATCCGAACGGAAACCGCACTATCGAATCGCTGATTCAACCGTATTGCTCGGCGGCACATCCACTAAAAACAGATCGTGCCAACCGTCGTGTTCGCGGACGATGACGAGCTGTTTGCTGTCGGGTAGCCAGTCGGCGTAGTCATCGCGTTCGGGTGAGTGAGTCACTCGCTGCGGATGCGAGCCGTCGGCTTGCATGACGTAGATCTCCGCATTGCCATCGCGATGGCTAGTGAAGGCGATCCGTTTTCCATCCGCTGAGAACTTCGGACGAATGTCCTGCCCCGGACGGTTCGTGAGACGTCGCGGCGCGCTGCCGTCGGCGGTCATCGAGTAGATTTCAAAGTCGGCATCGCGGCTCGAACCGAACACGATCGTGCGGCCATCGGGCGAAAATGTAGGCCAGTTGTTGATGCCCGGCGTATCGGCCAGCGTCAGTCGTTCGCTGCCGTCGAACTTCGCGGAGAAGAGCTGCTGCCGCCCACCCTCACCGAACGAATACACGACTCGCGATCGATCGGGAGCAATCGCTGGACTGCGCAAACCGGAGAACCCTCCGGCCGGAGCGACTTGGCCGAGCTTGTTGCCCATGTCGTCGTGAATCACGATGGCCGCTTGCAGCACTCCGATCGTTTTGAGAAAGGCATACGTTTTTCCGTCGGTGGCGAACACCGGATCGAATTCCGAAGTCTCGGCTTTGGGATGCAACGGTTGCGATGTGCGGTCTTGGACATTCAATTTCATCAGCCGATACAAGGCTGGATTTGCCAACTCGCAGTAAACGATTTCGCGCCCGTTCGTGCAGACCGTGGTCGCGAACTTCAATCGACCGTCTCGCGTCAGTTGCACCGGATCGGCACCATGCGAAGTCGCCGCGCTCGCAACAACGACGCAGAGCACGAAGCCGACGAGCGTGTCGCGATTACAGCAACGCATCGATCACCTGGCCTCCGTTGAGGACGTTCATTTCGGCGCGGGCTTGCGTGTCAAGACCGGCCAACTCGGCAATCGTCGTTCCGACCATGAGTGGTGAGATCGGCAGGCCAATCGGTTGTTCCCCGCGCTTGTCGCTGGAGCCGATAACGCGCCCTGGTTGCACGCCTCCGCCAGCCCAGATCGAAAAGTAGCACGGCGGCCAGTGATCGCGAGCCGCGTTCGGGCTGATTCTCGGAGTGCGGCCGAACTCGCCCATCAGCACTACCAGAGTCTCGTCGAGCAGTCCGCAGTCTTGCAGTTCATCGAGCAGCGCCGGGTACGCGCGGTCGAGAATCGGGCAGTGATGGTCTTGCAGCAACTCGAAGTTGTAGAGGTGCGTGTCCCAACCGAACTCGAACCCCGGATTGAGAGCTTCGACATGCCGACTGTAGTTGAGCTGCACATACGGCACACCCGCTTCGACCAGCCGGCATGCCAGCAGGCTGCTCTGTCCGAAGACCGAGTGCCCGAAACGGCCGCGCGTCTTTTCGGATTCGCGAGTCAGATCGAACGCCTGCCGGGCTTGCGGCGTCAGCAACAGATCGTAGGCCGATTGAAAATGCCGGCCCCAGGAATCGAAGCCCACCGTTTCCAGCGTGCGCGGCACCGCATCCAACTGTCGCATCAACGTGGCTCGGTCGCGAATCCGCAGCGGGTTCAATCCATCGAGCAGTTGCAACGCCGGGATTTCGACGTCTCCTTCGGCCGAGCAACCGACAAGCAGCGGGTCATACGCCTGCGACAACGTGCCGCCGCCGTAACCTTCGATGCGCCGCCCGCCGTCCATCACGATGCCGCGCGCGAGCGACACAAACGGCGGCAGACTCCCCTTGTGGCCGCGATGCTTGGCGACGATCGAACCGAAGTTTGGTTGCACCGGGGCGGGGATTTCCTTGAAGCCGGTCAGCGCCATCGTCCCGCCATCGGGATGCCCCGGCTCAGAGGTGGCGTGCGTGCGGATGATTGAAAAGCGGTCACTGCGGGCGGCCATGCGCGGCAGCAGTTCCGTGAAGTTCAGACCGGGCGTGCGCGTCGCGATGGAATGAAACGGCCCTCGGAATTCCAGCGGAGCGTCCGGCTTCGGGTCGCAGGTGTCGAGATGGCTCGGTGCTCCCCAAAGGAAGACGAAGATCACCGATTTTGCTTTTGGCCCGTGCCGCTCGACCTGTTGCCCGACTGCGTGCGACAAACCCATGCCGATCGGTACCGACGCCGCCAATCGCAAAAACGATCGACGGCCGACCGTCCCGCAAGTCTTCGTCCGAAATGAACCGACGTCGAACATGGGCCGTCTCACGAGGCAGGGAGAGATCAGGTGGGACCGTTGAAGCCTCGTCATCGTGGCCTGTGCCGCGACAAGTCGTCAAGCAGCATCCTCATTGAAAACTAGCATCAAACGCTTTCGTCGGGTCAACCGCTCCGGGCTTGAGGGCTTCGGCTTCGACCAGTTGTTCGGTGAGCGTCGTCCAGCGTTCGGCCGTCATCTCGCCGAGCTTGTCCGGCGCAGACAACCCGGTCTCGCACAGCGGCTTCAGTGTGCGCGTACCGAAGTCGAGGATTTCCAGGCTCATCTCTTTGTTGAGCGAATGAATGTGCTCGTTGGTCTTCTCCGGCTCGTCAAGATA
This sequence comes from uncultured Planctomyces sp., assembly GCA_964539995.1. Taxonomy (GTDB): domain Bacteria; phylum Planctomycetota; class Planctomycetia; order Planctomycetales; family Planctomycetaceae; genus SXKJ01. The sequence goes on along the minus strand of CAZILR010000016.1, from coordinate 2,214 downwards.
TTTGCGCCAGCCGAGCCGGCAAGCCTCGACCATACGGCGCACGAGTTCCGGTTGCTTCTCGATGACCTCGGCTCGCGTGATGAGCACGCTCGTGTACGGGTTGAAGCCGATGTCCGAGATCATCAGGTTGAGCGGGTCGCCTCCTTGTTGCTCGGCGACGAACGGCTCGCTGAAAACGTAGGCTTGCTGGCCGAGTCGCTCGTCCTGCAAGAACGGGCCGACGCTGCCGGAGTACGGCACGATGCGAACGTCGGTCAGCGGCAACTTCTTTTTCAGATAGCCGAGAAACGTCTGATTGGCGTTGATCGCCAGCGTCATGTCCTTCAGGTCGTCGAACTTCGCGATGCCCGATTTCTTGTGAACCATGATGCAGCGCGGGCTTTGCTGGATCGGCGCGAAGACCACGACGACATCCGCCTCTTGAGCACGTTGCAACAGAACTTGGTCGGCATTTGTGACTCCAAATGTCATCTTGCCGCTGGCGACGTTCTGAATCACCGGCACGCCGGGGCCGCCGGGGATGATCTTCACTTGCAACTGGCGTTCGGCGAAGAGGCCATGCACGTCCGCCGCGTAGAAACCGCCGTGCTCGGCTTCGGGCAGCCAGTTGAGAGCGAGTTCAACTTCGTCGCTTTTCTTCGCTGGTGCGTCGGGGTTGACTGAGTTCGCCGATGGAGAATTCGGCACGACAGGTGGCTCGGACGTACAGCCGCTGACGACAACAACGCCGCTCAATAAGAATCCACACAGGAGAAACAAGCTGCGCATGGCTGCCTTTCATGATGCGTGGTGGATGCGTCTCGCATCCGATGCGAGACGCATCCACCACGGTTGACGGACTATATTGTCAGTGACTTGCTCCCGGAATCGCGGGCGGAGCTCTTAATGAGCTTCTCACGGAACCCTAGCGCCATCGTGGCAAACAGAGTAAGCCTTCAAGGCAAGCCTCCTGTGGCTGCCTTGTCTTACTCCATTGACGCCAAGGCCACGATCATCCCAGCCAAGGCTATCGTACCACCAGATTGAGCAGGACGTCGTCTTTGAGTTCTCGTGCTCCCGACTCGGCCCTCTTCGCGAGTTGCTGCGCGAGTTCACGCAGTGATTCGTGACGCGAGGAAGCGACCGAGAGCAGCCAGTCATCCCACACGCGAGTCCGAGTCGCGGAGTTGTTCTTGCCGGCTTGCGATTCCCACAGCGTGAGCTGCTGACGCACCAATGTTTCGGCGACGGCGGGAGCGTTATTGGCGAAGTGGATCAACGCCAGCAGGACGTGAATCCGGTCGCTCGGCCGCTGTTTCATTTGCTCTTCGACGAAGGCGTCCAGCTCCGCCAACCGATCCGCCTCGCGAGCCGCCTCAACCAGCAAGTGCGCCGTCGATTTCAAATCTGAGATTTGAGATTTGAGATTTAAGATTTCGGATTTCTCGGCCACCGACCCCGTCAACATCCGCATCGACTTCACGCCATCGTTCGGCAGCGACCAAGCTCGCCACAATTCGTAGCGTTCTTGAGCCGGACGCGACTTCAGTTTCGCCTCCAGAATCGCCAAGACCGGGCCTGGGTTCTCGTCGGCGTACCGATCCGGCCAGCGAGCGTCCGCCACCTGAGCCAGCAATGTGATCGCCTCGTGAGTCAGCCCGGCCGAGGCGTAGTCGGCCGAAATCGCGAGCAGTTCCAACCGCCGCAGATGCTGCCCGTCCATCGCTCCGGTCGCGGACCAGACTTGATCCATGTGCCGCAAGTGAGCCGAGACGGTCTCTTTGGCTTTGTCAACTTGGACGTCGGCCAGTTGTTGCTTCGCGATCCAGCGGCGCACGTCGGCCAGCGGATGCTCGCTGCGTGAATAGGCTTTGCTGAGCGGCGCGATCAAATTCTCGAACAGCTTGGCCACTTGAACGCGACGTTGCGTCAGCGGCGCGAGGAGCGAGACGATGTGCTTGGCAATGCGGCTGCTTTGAAACACCGGTTGCGACCAATCGAGGTCTTCGAGATGCACCAGTTCGGCGTCCAGTCGTTGCTCGCTGTTCGTCTGCAGCGCGAGCAGCAATTGAATCAGCCGCAGCGGCAACTTGTGCTTCACGGTCTTCTCTCGTTCCGCCAGTCGCTGAGCAAGTTGGTCAATCCGCTTTTCCGCAATCGCCTGTTCAACGAGCCGCAAAGCAAGGCTCTGCGGCCGGGCCTCCTTGCGCTCGGCGCGGGTCTCCTGACCCCGCC
>CAZILR010000015.1:0-21271 GCA_964539995.1 uncultured Planctomyces sp. | reverse complement strand
GTCGAGTAGAAGCCCCCCTGCGGTTGAGTCATCTCGCGGAGCACATAGTCGAGCGTCTCGCGGACGATTCGCGCGTCGTTGGCGTTGCCCGTCGCTTGAAAGGTTTCGAGATAAACCGGGACGAGCAGCGCGTTGTCGTAGAGCATCTTCTCGAAGTGCGGCGCGAGCCACTGCGCGTCGGTTGAGTAGCGATGAAAGCCGCCGCCAAGCTGATCGTAGATGCCGCCGTTTGCCATCTTGTCGAGCGTCAGCCGGACGGCATCAAGCGCCTCTTGCTCACCGAATCGCCGCCAGCAGCGCAGCAACACACGCAGGTCCATCGGATGTGGAAACTTCGGAGCACCGCCGAATCCTCCCTGTTGCCAATCGACCCGTTGCAGGAATTGCCCCATCGCGCCGCGCAGTGTTTCAAGGCTCAGCCCGGAACGCGGCAACGACTCGCTCGCGGCACGCACCACTTCGTCAGTCAGTTCGTCCGCGCTGCGAAGGACATCATCACGACGATTCTTCCAAGCGTCGGCGACTCCGATCAGGATGTCCTGAAAGCCCGGCATCCCCATCCGCGAAGTCGGTGGCCAGTACGTTCCGCCAAAGAACGGCCGCAGTTCGGGCGTCAGAAACACCGACATTGGCCAACCGCCGCGCCCCGTCATCATCTGCACGGCGGTCATGTAAATCTGATCGAGGTCTGGCCGTTCTTCGCGATCGACTTTGATGCAGACGAAGAGCTCGTTCATCCGAGTTGCGATGTCAGGGTTTTCAAAGCTTTCGTGCTCCATCACATGACACCAGTGACACGCGCTGTAGCCGATCGACAGAAAGATCGGCTTGCTGAGCTGCTTGGCTCGCGACAGGGCTTCGTCACCCCACGGAAACCAATCGACCGGGTTGAAGGCGTGTTGCAACAAATACGGACTGGTCTCGCCGCCCAGTCGGTTCGGTTCGATTCGTCGAGTGACGGAAGAGGCATTGGTAAGGGACATGTATGACCTTTTCGAGATCTGGAAGAGATTACGCACACGCTCTATCGAACAATCCCCGTCACCGAAACGGCTGGACGATCCAACAACTGCCTGAAGGGTGTTGATCGAACCTGAAGGCAAGCTGAATTCCGAAGAGGTCGCACATTGACCGACGTCGTGGGGCTGCTAATTTACCGCCGCAATTCGGGATTCTGCGGCTTCATTCTTCTCAATGATACGCTGCGCTTTGCCCATCTCATTTCGTCCGGCATGACCAGAAATCTGAACGCGGTCTGGTCATTCACATCATGAGCTTCCTTTGGCTCAGAAGGGTCGGTTTCTGAAGAGGACCGTCGCTGGTTTTAGGAATCGCGTTGTTTGAGGAAAGACGCTCCATGTCACATCGGACTCACAATCCGCAGTCACGTCGCGGATTCACGCTGATCGAATTGTTGGTCGTGATCGCGATCATCGCCGTTTTGATCGCTCTACTGTTGCCTGCGGTTCAACAGGCTCGTGAGGCAGCACGGCGCTCACAGTGCAAAAACAACCTGAAGCAATTCGGGTTGGCAATCCATAACTATCAGGACTCCTCCAAGACTTTTCCGATTGGTTGGGTTGGTCCGCCGACCGGATCAACGACTCCCTACACCACCTACGGTTGGGGAACATTCCTGATGCCCCACATGGATTTGACGGCGACCTATAAGATCCTGGCCCCGCGAGGCCAACTGGCTCCAGGTTCCACGGGGGCTCCGGCGATCACGACCGAGTTACAAGCGATCTACCCCGCCTTTCGATGCCCTTCGGATTCTGGTCCACCACGCAATCCTTACTTTGGAAACTATTCCACGTCCAACTACTCCATGAGTACACGGCTTGGGTTCCAGAACTCGTCCATGCGGCTCAGTGATGTTCGAGATGGTACATCGAACACGCTGATGATGGGAGAACATGCTTTGGAGCCGAATGTTCCTTCCATTCGTAGCGTGGGGAACATCGTTTTCGGCCGACATACAAATTCGTCGGCTTCGGCAATTTTTCAGGGCAAGTACGGTCCCAACAAATCGTTGCCGCAGACCGGCAGCGGAACCGGCTCAGGGACGGACATCACTGGTCCGCCAGCGATTCCTTGCGGGGCCAACTGCTACCGCTTCGGTTTGACGAGTGCTCACGCCGGGGGCGTGCATGTCGTGATGTGCGATGGATCGGTTCGCTTTATCAACGACAACGTCTCCTCGAATCCCGCCGCGAACGTGCTCTGCACGACTTGGGACACGACGGAAGGTCAAGCCTACGCAGGACCGGGGTTCGTTTGGCAAAACATCTACTTCATCAACGATAAAAATCCCGCGTCCAATTTTTGATCCAAGCGATGCAGGACGGCACCGCCAATCTCGACAGAGATTGGCTTGATGACCCCCATGTTTTTCTGAGGATTTGATTCATGCCGCGTTTGTGGAAAACCTTGGAAGGCTGTTGGCCGGTGATGCCCATTGCGTTGTCGCTGGCACTGTTCGCAACGGGTTGCGGTGGCGCAGCCACGGATGGCCCGGAGCGAGCGGACGTGAAAGGGACCGTGACGCTCGATGGGCAACCTTTGAATGGAGCGACCATCACGTTCATGCCGGCTGACAACAAAGGACGTGTGAGTGGTGGCACCATCGAAAACGGCAACTTTTCCATCACCGGTGAGTTCGGTGCGACGCTTGGCGTTCAGACGGTCAGGATCAACTGGCAAAAGCCCACTGGGAAAAAAGTCAAAGACGAAGATTCCGGCAACGAGTTCGATGTGACCGAGGAGGCGATTCCCGCCAAGTACAACACGCAGTCGCAAGAAAAAGTGACCATCAAGAGTGGCCCCAACGAATACAAGCTCGATGTAAAGACGAAATAGACCGTCCACTGCTCTGACGACTATTCGAGTCCCGCGACGAGAATGACTGACGCGGCAACTGCGTGAATGCGGTTGCCGCGTCTGTTCGTTTCGGGGAAACTCGATGCCGATTGATACCTCGTTGGGGTGCCGCCAATGCGTGTCGTTGCAATGTCCGCTGGTTTGTTGATGTTCTTGATGATTGGCGGTCAGGCCGACGAACCGGTTCCAACGGTTCGCGTCGTCACGGAAGAGCAACGGCTTCACCGCCTGAGCTGGACCGACGCGAAATCGACGATGCGAACCACGTCCGGCCGCGTTCTGCTGGAGGCTCAAGATGGAGGGCTGTTGATCGAATCTCGCGACGCTCGATTGTGGAACGTCGCTCCGAAGCAGGTTCACGAGCACGCCGTCACGGATGAACTGTTTCGGCCGTTGTCATCGGCGGAACTTGGCGAACAGCTCGCGCGTGAGGTGGCCGAGTTCGGCATCAAGACTCCAACGCAAGTCGTTGTCACGAAGCATTACGTCATCTGTTCGACCGCCGGCCGCGTGTACGGCGAGTGGTGCGGTTCGCTTTTCGAGCGACTGCACGATGCCTTTCAAGCGTACTGGAAGGAAGCCGGCCTTGAGTTGCGTGAACCAGAGTTTCCGTTGCCGGCCATCGTGCTCAAGGATCGGACTGAGTTCGCCGAGTTCGCGACGAAACATGATCGGCCTGATGCCGCGCAGGCACCGGGATATTTTTCCGAGCCGACGAATCGAATCATCCTGTTCGATTTGACCGCCGGCCCGAATTCGACGCCAGCGAAGACGGCCGGAGACATTCGCAGGAAGCTCGAAGCCTCGCCGTTCAACGTCGCGACGATGATTCACGAGGCAACGCATCAGCTCGCGTTCAACAGCGGCTTGCACACGCGCTACGCGGACAACCCGCGCTGGCTGACCGAGGGGATGGCGATGTTCTTCGAGGTGCCCGATCTCGACAGCCGCTCCGGTTGGAAAACGATCGGCCGCGCGAATGCTCCGCGGCTGAAGGACTTTCGTGAGTCGAGTCGCTCGCCGCGAGAATTCCTGTCGCTGGCGGAGTTGATCCGCTCAGATGCGAGCTTCCTGAAGGCCGAACAATCACGGGCAGCCTACTCCGAGTCCTGGGCATTGACCTTCTTCCTGCTCAAAACGCGGCGTGACGCGGCGGTGACCTACTTGAAGACGATCCAACACAAACCACGCCTGATCGCGGACCTGCCGGAATTCCGTATCCGTGAATTCGAGTCCGCGTTTGGCGACCTCGAAACCGTCGAACATGACTGGAAACGGTGGATGTCCCGGCAAAGCAAATGACGTGACTGCGGCACTGACATCGCCACACTTGAGCGAAGCTGCTGCGATCGGCGGACAGAGCTGCGAAGCAGGGCCGCTTCAGCGATCCGAGATGAGCTTCAGTGTGCGGCTGTTGGCGATCTTGCGGAAGACAGTCTCCAACTGATCTTGAACCGCTGTGATGCTGGAGCCACCTGGCACGTTGAAGTGCTCGCCCCCCGTGATGTCGGCGACTTGCTGCATCAGCGACGTGTCGGCACCGGCTCCCAGGCTGATCGTGAGAATCTTGATCTTCTCAGACTTGGCGGAGTTGGCTTCCGCAAGAACGGCGGCTTTAGCCGTCGCAGAGTCTCCAGGTTCGTTGGCCTCGCCGTCGGTCATCAGCACCATGAGACGTGCGGCTCGCGGACGCGCTTTCTGGACAAGCTCCTCTCGTCCGACCTTCATCCCGGCCGAGATATTCGTCCCTGACTTGTAGTGTCCCGCTTGCCGTTGCTGAGTCGTCGTCTTGATCTGATTAAGGTTTCGGCTCAGGCCATGCTCCAGAATCGCTCCGATCGAGTTGCTGTGTGTGTAGATCGACAGACCGACTTGATCCTCGGCTTCCATCTCCACGAGGTAATCGGTGAATAAACCGACGGCATCCTTCATCGAACCGACGGGTTGCTCGCTAGTCTTCCAGAGGTCGGGCGTATCGTCCGCTCCGTAGCGCTGCGTTTGCAGGTATTCCAGCCAAGTGAGGTAGCCATACATGTCGCGATACCCAGCGGCTTTGATGTTGTTGCTCGAACTTTGGACCGCTTGGATGTACTCGTCCCAACTGCCACCGGGATAAGGGTACGGTGTCGTGAGTCCCAGCGCGGTTTTGATGTTCGCGGTGGTGAAATCGAACTGCTCGCCGTTGTTGCCTGATGAGAGGATGGCGTTCGTGCCCGATTTCACCCAGGCGGTGACGATGTCCTTGCCCGCGTTACTGCCGGTGCCGGTGTAAGTTCCCGTCAGCAGGCTGGTCAGTACCGAGAAGGTCTGTGTGTTGCCGTTCGAGAATTTCAGTTTCACTTGAGACAAGAGCCGCGTTGACGTGACCGTCACCGAGGTCCGCTTGTAGATCACGTCAATGTGCGGAATGGTGCCGGATGCGGCTCGGCCCTTCACCGTGGCGTATTGGGGAGTGACGGTGAGGTTGCCGAAGACTGGTGAACCAAGCTGCGCCCACATGGTTTGCATGTTGGACTCAATGTAGCTGCGTCCCAGCTTGCTGATCGCTCCGAAGCAACTGTCGTCGTTCATCGAGCCGGAGAAGTCGAGCACCACCATGATGTCGCGCGGCTGGAACGTGGCGATCGCCTCGGCTCCGACGTCGGCTTTATTCGAACCCAGCGCCGGTGCGAAGAAGAGTGGCAATCGATTGTCGCCTCCCGCGCCGGTTGTGCGCATGGCCCGCACTTTGATGACGTTATAGGGAGTTTGGTTCTCGCCCCACTGAATCTTGTAGGTCTGCGAGTTGCCGTTCCAAACCAGTTTGCCGAAGGTGATGTCCGACACTGGATCGATGCTGACCGAAGCTTTGTCGCCAGCTCGGTGCATCGCCGCCGTTTGCACAACCGCATTGCGAGCATTCGTGCGCACCAACGCCGGCTCGTCGATGCCGCTGAGTTCCATCGCTCCCGAGAGGGCGCTGGCGTCGGCCGCAGATTGCAACTGAGTCCGCGTCAGCTCAATAAACCCAATATCCACCGTCATCGCGACGAAACCCAACAGCACGACCATCAACACGGCCGTGAGCACCAGAATTACGCCGCGACGGTCATTGGTCTGCTGGCGTTGTGACATGAAGATTCGATTCATGGTTTTGATCCTTCGCCCGCTCACTCGAACGACGTTTCCTCCGACCGCACGTCGCCTCAAATAAAGACGCCGATAAGTCCTTCCTGTGGAAACCTAGAACACGCATTCGCACCGTCAACTGGAATCTCCCGCACCGGATCACAAACACGGAATTGAACAAGCGGGTCAGGAGGAGGGACGTTTCCCGCTCTCAACAGCCATGTTGCCAGAAGTCCACAACGTGCTGCGATCGGCCTCGCTGTCTCTGAGAGTGGCCGCCAATTCCGCGAATTGCTGTCGAACGGCACGGGAGCATTCGCTACAACTTCCACTCGTGAGTTGGAGTCTGCTCGTCAGGGATCGACGACCGCAATGTTTACCCTTAAAGGCAAAATGCTGATCGGCGTGGGGCTAGTGCTGGCGATCGTCGGCACTTTGACCATCAGCAGTCTCTGGGCGATTCTCTCGTACCGCGAAGTCGTGAACGACCTGGATCGCAATCTGAACGTCGTCCCGCAGCGGCGTGAGTTGATCGAAGCGTTTGCCGCGATGCTGGAACCACTGCAAGAAGTCAAGTTGCCAGACGACGCTGACGGATGCGCGGCACGGCAATGGCTCTTCCAAGAGCGGCTGGCCAACGCGGAGGTTCGCACCGATGAAGCCTCAAAAAAACTGGCGAAATTGCCGTCTCGGCCGGCGTTCGCAACCACTCGCGATCTCGCTCAGGAGCGACTCTGGGAAATCGACCGTCGGTTGGGAGAACTCCGGATCGAACAACGACTGCTCCTCGATCCGAAGCAGGCCCACAAAGCCAAGACTTCGCTCAGGAATCAAGTCAACGCATTACAAGGTATCGCCGCGGGAATTCCAGACTTCGGTACGAGTCTTCCGCAACTGCTCATTGCTTCGCGGCAGACTTATCGCGCGTGCTTGTGGTGGGTCTCCGTTTCGACGGGACTGGTGGTGTTGCTCTTGATCGTCGGCCTGTTTGCCGGAAGACGCTGGATTTCGCGCCCGTGGAAAAAACTGCAGGAAGGGACGCATCGAGTCGCTCAGGGCAAGTTTGATTATCGAGTGCGGCTCGACACTCGCGATGAATTCGCCGAACTGGCGGATTCGTTCAACCGCATGACCGACCGCTTCGTGGAGACTCGCGACAAGCTGGAACGTGACGCTCGCGAACTCGCCGAGCAGTTGACTCGACAAGAGCGGCTCGCCGGGTTGGGCTTCCTTTCGGCGGGAATTGCGCACGAACTCAATAACCCACTGACGGCGATTCGGTGGACCAGCGAGTCACTGTTGAACCGGTTTGCGGCGATGTTCAGCAATGTGTCTCCGCAAAACGCCGCGCTGGTCGAAAACTATTTGAAGATGATTCAGTCCGAATCGTCGCGCTGTCAGCAGATCACGGCCAAATTGCTCGACTTCGCGCGTGGTGGCGATGGCCAACGAGCCAATCAGGATCTCACACAAATCATCCGCGAGGTGATTCACCTCGTCCGCGCGATGAGTAAATACCGCCAGTGCGAAATCGTGTTCGACCGAACGGATCCTTGTGTGCTGGAAATCAATGGCAACGAGATCAAACAAGTCGTGCTGAACCTCGTCGCAAACGCACTGGATGCGATCGAAGATGCGTCTCTCCAGGTCGATCGCCGTCCGCGCCTGGCAGGGCCGAATGTGACCAGCGAGAAGACTCCAGAAACCTCCTCTGCCACCGTCGGACGCTTGGCAATCCGCTTGAAGGAGTTCACCGATCACGTCGAACTGGAGCTCCAGGACACCGGTTGCGGCATGTCGGCGGATGTCCTTCGCAAAATCTTCGATCCGTTTTTCACGACGAAACCAACCGGACAGGGCACGGGCCTGGGGTTGCCGATCTGCCATCGCATTGCCACCGAACACGGCGGTCGGCTCGCCGCAACCAGTGCCGGTGTTGGCCTCGGCAGTACGTTTCGGCTGAGCTTGCCGCGTGTCGCCAATTCTCAGCAAAAGGCAGCGTGATTTCGCCTCATTAACCCCCGTTGCCTGGCTTGTGCGAATCTGCTATCAACCCCGCCCTTCCGTGACACGGAACGTCGAAACGGACAGAAGACAAGTTGTCCCGCGAACATTCGCGAGTCAGCTTCACCGAATGGAGTCGGGAGTCGAGCCTTGAGCGCTGCCTCGTGCTGCAAGTTGCGTGTGTTGTTCGTCGATGACGAACCGCTGATCCGCCAAATCATGGCGGTCGAACTCCCCGCTCGCGGACATGATGTTACCGTCTGCGAAGACGGTGTCTCAGCGTTGAAAGCGTTGTCCGAGAAATCGTTCGACTGCGCGATCCTGGACCTGCAAATGCCCGGACTGACGGGTTGGGACGTCGCGGCTCGGATGAAGGAACTCGCGCCGGACACGTTAGCGATCATCCACACCGCTCACGGCAGCCTGGATGCCGCGATTCAAGCTCTGCGGATGCAGGTCTTCGATTTCCTGCCAAAGCCGTGCAGCCTGTTCGACCTCGACGGCATGTTGCTGCGAGTCGCCGAACACCGCACGCTCATGAACAAGACCATCGCCTTGGAGAAGTCTCTCAAGGCCGTCCAAGGCAGCTCGGATTTGGTCGGCAATTCCCCTTCGATGCAACGGGTCAAGCGGCTCATCGACAAAATCGCTCCGACAGATTCGAGCGTGCTGATCCTGGGAGAAACCGGAACCGGCAAAGAACTGGTCGCTCGGCGAATTCACGACCTCAGCCCCAGAGCTTCGATGCCGTTCGTCGCGGTCAACTGCGGCGCTCTGCCGGAGCAACTCGTTGAAAGTGAGTTCTTCGGGCATCGTAAAGGAGCATTTACCGGGGCCGACGTCAGCCGCAAAGGTCTGCTCGAAGTCGCTGATGGCGGCACGCTGTTCCTCGACGAACTCGGCGAGTTGGACAAGGCGATGCAGGTGAAACTGCTCCGTTTTCTGGAATCGGGCGAAGTCCGTCGAGTCGGTGAAAATGAAGCGTTTCACGTCGATGTCCGCATCGTGTGCGCGACGAATCGCCGGCTGACTGACATGACCACTGATGGAACTTTCCGTGAGGATCTCTTCTTCCGCATCAACACGTTTGAGGTTCCGTTGCCACCGCTGCGCGACCGAAAAGAGGACATTCCCTCACTCGCTCAGGCTCTCTTGAGCCGGCACCTTAAGGGCCGCCGAGTTCCAGAAAGCATGTTGTCACCGGACACATTGAATGTCCTGACCACCTACGACTGGCCGGGCAACATCCGCGAACTGGCCAACGCTTTGGAACACGCCATCATTCTGTCCGACGGCCGAACCATTTCTGCGGAGGATCTCCCCAGCCATCTTGGTCTGGGGCGACGAAAGAAAGTGCGCAGTGACGACGTGGAGTTGGACACTGGAGCATCGATCGCCACTGTGAGGCCCACCACAATCCAGGCGATGGAAAAAGAATTGATTATGGCCGCTCTGGAGCGACACGGAGGCGATAAACCAAAGTCCGCCGCCGAACTGGGGATCGCTCTTAAGACACTGTACAACAAGCTGAACCAATATCAGACGGACGGAGCTTCCCGTGCGGGTTAACCCGTCATGGGCATGTAGTCTTTTCGCTTGGTTAGCCGTGTTGACGTGATGCAGTTGCTCGCCGCATTCGCGACTCATTTTCGGAAATCGCCGAAACTTTTGAAGACGTCTCGGCTCATGGATGTCGCCTAGTGTCTCAAGTAGCGATGCGATGGCCGTCCCGCGATTTTAGGCAATCTCTGGAAAAATTCCGCAGCAGCAGTCAAGATGACTTGCAACAACCGTATATCAATAGTTCTATTGAGGTACATTTTTCCCGGCTACCAGTCTGAGTATTGTGTCCCAAGACAAGGTGGTCGATTCAAATGGACACTTCAAATCGGGACGCACCTGACAAAGAAGGATGTTTCAAATGGCAAATGTTTTGATGACCAAAACCGCGAATCTGACCCCCCGTCAACGAGAGATCTACGAGTTCGTGAAGGACAACATCATGAACCGTGGCTACGGCCCGACGGTGCGCGAGATCGGAGACGAGTTCGGCATCAAATCACCGAACGGAGTGATGTGTCATCTCAAGGCTCTCGAAAAAAAGGGTCTGATCACCCGCGAACCAAATCTCTCTCGCGCGATTCAATTGGCTGACAAGCCGCAACGGAAGACCGCTGTGGATATTCGCGGCCAGTTTGGCCAAGGGACGAAGCTGAAAGAGATCAAGGACAGCGAACAGATTGACTTCATGGATCTGCTCGGCTCCGGCGACCATTTCTGCTATCGCGCGGCGGATGATTCGATGGTGGAGGAAAGCATTCTTAAGGGAGATTTTCTGCTGTGTCGGATGCAGCAGTTTTATCGTGACGGTGACCGCGTGATTGCAGTCATCGAAAACAAAGAGACTCATTACAAGCGATTCTTCCAAGACGGAAACCGCATTCGGTTGGAAACAATCAGCGCCCCCAAGAAGGCGATCTTCACAAACAACGTCAACATTCTCGGCATGGTGATCGGCGTTATCCGAAAGATTTAAGACCACCACACACCGAGAGACGCCTCGCGCAAGTTTCCGTCATAAAACAGGCTCCCGCGATAGATTCGCTGGTGCCTGTTTTTCTTTTGAAAGCCTATTTTGTTACTTCTTCTCGCTTCCAGAAGCCTGCTTGGGAATCATGAGTTTTCTGAGTAGCGGTTCGATCTGTTGGACATTGTTGGATGTCTCCACAACATTTCCTTTCGAAGACACCACCCAATACAGCGGCACAGACTGAATTCCGTAATGCGTCGCAATGGGATTGTTCCAGCCTCGCTTGTCAGCATCCGTTTGAAAGATCGTCGGCCAGCCTAGGCCGTTGGTTTCGAGGAATGTTTGTACGGCGGATTCATTGTCATCGTCATCTAGATTCACGCTCACGACATTCAGCCGTTCGGAGTCAATCTCGCCGAGCAATTCCTGCAACTTCGGCAATTGTTTAACAAACGGTTGAGCTTGAGTCGTCCAAAATACGACCAGCAATGGCTTACCGGCCAGCTCTTCGGCATTGACGTAACCGCCGCCGATTATCGGGCCAGCGAGTTGCAGTGGTTGCCCCTTCAGGTTCAATCGGCGCAGGACGCTGGTAACTCGATCGACTGCGGGGTTTTCTGGAAACTGGTCGCGGATCGTGGCGTAGCACTGGATTGCATCGGAGGACAGGCCATGAAACTCGCAGCTTTGTCCAGCAGCGAAGAGCACTGCGATGGCCTGTCGCTCTTCTTGCGGGAAGCTCTTGGCGAATTGCCTCGCGAGCCGAGCGTATTCCTCGAGCCATTTTGGTTCTTGTTGGCCAAAGCGCTGGGCGTTCAGGCGTGCGAACGAAATCAGAACTTGCCCCGCCTCGATCGCGGATTTTGACTTAGGGTCGCGTTCGTACAACGAACTCGCATGTTCGTAGATCGCATCAATGTGGTCTTTGTCTCCCGCGAGTGCCAATTGCAATTCGGCTTCCAAGAGGTGATGGACCGCCAAGTCGAAAAAGCGCTGACCAGCTTCGGATTTGTCTTTGTGAGTTCGGGAAATTGCCTCGGTCGCCAAATTCACCAGTTGCTCGTTCCGTTCGCGTCGGAGTTCGGCTTGTTTCTCTGGAGTTTGCGAGAAGTTATCGACGTCATCGCCGAGTGGCCGCAGCTTCAGCCGAGTGATCTGCAAGATAAACCATTCCGGGGTATCTTTCTGAGGCGCTGTGATTTTGAGTTCGCCGTCGTCTTCGTCGGTAGCCGTTTTCTTGGGCGGCTCACCAACCGCCGAAGTGGGCACAACTCCGCCGCCGGGCTGCGCCTCTTCATTGTCCACGGTCAACGTGAGTGGCTTTTTCGGAGCGGCTCTATCGCCGGATTGCTCAACAGGCGTCGTGGAGCTCGCTCCGCCCCCGCATCCTGCGAGCATCGTTGTTGCCAGCATCCAGCTTCCAAGCCGCCAGCTTTTCTTCATCGTGACACCTTCCATCCGTGGGCAGGTTTCGAGAGTTGATCCGTGGTGGAGTTTCAAAAAGAACCCCCAATGGGGGCGGGTTTTAGGTCAATCAGTTTCGCTGAGGCAAGACGAAGAATTTCGACGAACTCGTCTAGCGACAAAGTCCGATCGCGGGCTACAGATCGCCGTCTTTAATTTCAGGGGAAGCACGACTCATGGATCGACCCACCGCTGACATCAATCTCTGGAGGGGTAGCCCTCCCGTTACGGAAGGACGGCTGCAAGACTTTGTTGCCGATCCGATTGCCTGCATGAGGCAACTGCATCAGGAGCACGGCGATCTCGCAGCTCTGCGAGAAGCGGAACAACAGCTCGTGTTCATTTTCAGTCCGGAGTTGAATCATCAAGTTCTCAGCGACTCAAAGTTGTTCCACTCACGATTCTTTGCGCTCCGTGGTCCGAAGAAATCAGCACTACGCCGGTTAACCAGCGGTCTGCTGACCATGAATGGCGACGAACACAAGCAGCAACGCCGCATGGTCGCCGCGCCGTTCGAGAAGCGGACTATCGGCGTTTATCACGACACAATTTCCACGCTGACGGAGGAAATGCTGAATGACTGGCGGCCCGGCGAAACGCTGGATCTTTCAGAACAGATGACTGTGCTCATGCGGAAGATCACCAGTTCGATTTTGTTTGGCGCGGACCAGATGGAGATCGCACTGGAGATCGGCGAGATGCTCGATCCGTGGGTTGAGGTGAATCATCACCTGAGCATCGGTGCCTTCCTGCCGACCGAAGACTTCATGCCGCAGTACGAGGGATTATTGGCCCTCGCCGAACGGCTGGAGTCTCGCATTCTTGATCTCATTCGCTTGCGGCGCGAGGCAGGCAAACTTGGCTCGGACTTGTTGTCACAACTGATCCGGGGCCACGATCAGGCGGGCGGGATCTCGAACGAGCAGCTTGTGGGGCATGTGGCGGTACTGTTCGGCGCGGCGCACATGACGTCGGCGCTGACACTTGGTTGGACGTTGTTTTTGCTCGCGCAACACCCCGATGTGATGCGATCGCTCTTCCGAGAGTTACTCGCTGGAGCCTACGACGAACCGTTGGCGGCGTTCGACAGCGGCAAAGGGTTGCTGCTGGATCGAGTGCTCAAGGAAAGCATGCGCGTTCTGCCAGCCTCCAGCTACTCGCAACGCAGTAATGCTATTCCGATGGAATTGGGGTCGTTGTCGTTGCCGAAAAATACGGTGATCATCTTCAGCCAATTCATGACGCAACATCGGCCGGACCTGTTTCCGAATCCGGAGACCTTCGACCCGGATCGCTGGCTGACGATCTCGCCCTCTCCGTACGAGTATTTGCCCTTTGGAGCCG
This sequence comes from uncultured Planctomyces sp., assembly GCA_964539995.1. Lineage (GTDB taxonomy): Bacteria > Planctomycetota > Planctomycetia > Planctomycetales > Planctomycetaceae > SXKJ01. The sequence goes on along the minus strand of CAZILR010000015.1, from coordinate 7,941 downwards.
GACCACGGCTCTGTCTCGGTGCGCCGCTAGCTCTGATGACGTTGAAGACCATTCTGCCGCGCATCCTGCGGCGGTATCGGCTGAGCGTCGCGGCAGGTGCCGAGATCACCGGTCGAGTTGTCTCAACGATGCTCAATCCAATCGGCGGATTGCCGATGGAAGTCTCGCGGCAAGATGGTCGCTTCGCAGCGTCACCGGTCAGTGGCAACATTCACTCGCTGGTCGATCTGCCGGAGGCCGCTCATGAACGCCGCGCGGCGGCGTGATCGTGGGGCAGAATTTCAACCTGCCCGCCGAGACCAGGCTTCGAGGCAGGCAGATTGAAAACCTGCCCCACGTCAGGCGAGCACTTCGGTGATGATCCGCGCCGTGGCGCTGGCTTCGATCAACGATTGCGGAGCAGCGTTGCGAGTGAAGGTCAGTTTCTTCGGATCGAGTCCGAACAAGTACAGCAGAGTCGCGTGGTAGTCGTGGTGCGTGACTGTCCCCTCGACGGCGCGATGGCCAAACTCGTCGGTCGCCCCGTGAGTGTGGCCACCTTTGAAGCCTCCGCCAGCGAACCAGGACGAGAAGCCATAGGTGTTGTGATCGCGGCCGACACGATCCGGTCCCGTGTCGTTTTGAATGACCGGCAGCCGTCCCATCTCACCGCCCCAATGCACGACCGTCGAATCGAGCAGTCCGCGTTGCTTGAGGTCTTTGACCAGCGCGGCACAGGGTTGGTCGATGCGCAGACAGGCTTGAGGCAGCGCGCCGCGCAAGGCTCCGTGGTGATCCCACATCTGCGCGTACGAGTAGACCGACACGAACCGCACTCCGCGTTCGATGAGCCGCCGCGCGAGCAGGCAGCGGGTGCCGAAGTCGCGCGTTTTCTCGTTGTCGAGGCCGTACAATTTTTGAGTCGCCTCGGTTTCCTGCGACAGATCGAGTGCCTCTTTGGCCGCCGTTTGCATGCGAGCGGCCAGCTCGTACGAGGCGATGCGGGCTTCGAGGTCGGTCTCGCCGGGATGCCGCGCGAGGTGCTCGCGATTCAGCTTCGAGACGAATTCAAGATATCGCTCTTGCGGCAGTCCCTTGAGTTGCGGCGGCGGATCGAGGTTGAGGATGCGCGGTTCTCGCGAGCGGACAACGGTCCCTTGGTACAACGCCGGCAGCCAACCGTTCGACCAGTTGTGAGTCCCCAACACAGGCAAGCCGCCCGGATCGGTGAGCACGACATACGCCGGCAGGTCTTGGCTTTCGGTGCCGAGTCCGTACGTCAGCCAACTTCCCAGCGACGGTCGTCCCGCTTGCGTGCGACCGGTGTTGAGCGCGTACAACGACTCACCGTGATTGTTCACGCCAGTCGTCATCGAGCGGATCAGCGTGATGTCGTCGGCAATCTCGCCGAAGTGCGGCAGCAGTTCAGAGAAGTCCATGCCGCAGTCGCCGTGCTTGCGGAACCGCCACGGACAGCCGAGCACTCGTGAGCTGGCTTCAGCCGCGTTGTCGTACTTGATGTCGCCGGGAAACTTCTGGCCGTCGAGTTGATTGAGCACCGGCTTCGGATCGCACAAATCGATGTGGCTTGGTCCGCCTTGCATGAAGAGCGAGATCATCGCTCGCGCTTTGGGTTCGCTCGCGGCCGGCTTCGGCAAGAGGTCGTAGGACTTCTTTTCCAGTTCCGGCCGAATGTTCTCGGCGAGTGCGCCCTCTTGCCGCAACAGCCATGTCAGCGCGACTGATCCGAGACCCAGCGATTGAGCCGCGAGGAAATGTCGTCGTGAGGAACACTGGTCGCGCATGTCCGCCTTCCGAATTCCCAGTTTCCACTTCGAGGCTGTGATCTTTCAAAAGTTTTCCTGTCGCTCCGCGTCAGGATAACCAAAGGTCGAACGAACTCCGTGCGTTTTCACACGGCCGTGTCTGCTGAAGCATTCGGCAGTCCTGTCGCGGAGCGACAGCGCTACCAAATCACAGACGCTTTGCGTCAGCGGCCCTTCTTGGCAGCACCGGCCTTCACCGTCATCTCGATGACTTTGAATTCTTCACCTTCCTTCTTGACGCGGAAGGTGATGGTCGAGTTCTCGGCATTGCGCAGCGTCAGCACTTTCGCGCCGTTTTCGCTCTTCGATCCAACTCCCTTGATTCCGACAAAGAGTTTCTTGAGATCGTCGATTTGCTTTTCAGTGGCTTTGCCGTCGCGGATGTCACCGAGCACACCTTTGCATTTCGGGCTGATGAAATCCTCCAACCCGGAGGCGTCTCCCTTGAGAGCCTGAATCACGATCGACTCGGCGGAGAACTCAGCGGTGCCGGCCGGCGATTGAGGACTCTGAGGAACTCCACCTGGGCCTTGCTGTCCGCTGCCACTTCCAAAGCCACCTGCTGCGGGGGCCGCACCACCAGCCGGCATGGGAACTCCTGCCGCCGCACCCGGCATCGGATTTACTCCTGCACCGCTGTTGTTCGGCATCGGCACTCCGACACCTGCGGCCGCGTTTGGCATTGGCGCGGCGGCTCCTGGCGGCATCGGGTTCGCTGCTCCACTCGTGGCTGGAATTGCTGCGGAAGAATCCCCAGCGCCAACAGCAGGCGAAGAGGTCGGCAACGCCGTTCCAGCGGGAGGGGAAGATGTCGCCGGAGAAGAGGTGGCTGGCGAAGTTCCTGCCACTGGGATCGCCGCACTACCAGAGGACGTGGGAATTCCGACTCCAGTAGTTGCCGTCGCGGGGAACGCTCCAGCGGCACTCGGTGTGGAGGTCGCTGTTGCTCCACCGGAATTTGTGGGAATTGCTCCAGCGGGAGCGGTCGGGAACGCACTGTTGGGTGTGGAGCTATTGGGTGTGGAGCTATTGGGTGTGGAGCTTGCGACTGCACCAGGAGCCGCACCGGAATTGTTCGCCGGTATTCCGCCAGGCATCGCAGCGGGCATCATTCCACCGGGCATCGCTCCGCCGCCAGCCGGCATCGCGCCCGCTGCTGGAGCGGCCCCACCAGGAGCCGCGTTGGCTTGCGGTTGGTTCGCGGCGGGAGTCGGTTCCTCCGAAGAACATCCCACGAGTCCCATGCTTGCCAACGACAGCGACAGCAGACCTGTCCCGATGGCAGATTGACGAAACGCTCTAGCTTGGCCACCGAATGGGCGAACGACGCGAGACATGAATTATCTCCAGCGTGAAGAGTCAGGAACTGCGACCGCACGACGCAGTCAAGGCGGAACATCGCGAGACAGCCTAATCGTTTGTCCGTCCGACGTCACCTGTTTCCCGAAAATCGGCGTGCGTGGGGTGCCGAGACGGCCGGTTGCCGTTCCAGGCGAGCCTCGCAACACTGGCGTTCGCCCGCAACTCGCTGAAGGGGCGTTGATTCGGAGCCGTCCTGATGTACTTCGCAAATCCCTGGGGCTTGTTGGGGTTGCTCGCGTTGCCAGCGATCGTGGTGATCCACTTGTATCACCGCCGCTACCCACCGCTGTTGGTGGCGGGACTGCACTTGTGGGGCATCGAGACGCACACCACCACCGCTGGCCGCACGCGCGAACGGTTGCCGATCACGTCCTCGCTGATTTGCGAGTTGCTCGCCGCGTTGATCTTGTCGCTGGTGTTGTCCGATCCGCGTTGGGGTGATGTCGGCAAGGTCGTGCATCTGGTGGTCGTGCTGGACAATTCGGCGTCGATGTCATCCCGTCCGCCGGGCTTGGAGGAGAAATCGTTTCGCGATGCGGCAATCGACGAACTCGACCGTCGAGCGAAACAACTCCCGCGCGGCAGCGTCGTCACATTGCTACGAACCGCGCGGCGGCCGGAGATGCTCGCGGGGCCAGCGGTCCCGTGGGAGGAAGCGAAGCCGAAGCTCGACGAGTGGCGACCCGCGCTCCCGAAGCATGACTTTCAGCCGACGTGGGACTTGGCTTCGCAGCTTGCGGCCGAGACCGGTGAGCTGCTGTTTCTGACCGATGTCGTGCCGGACGAAAAAGTCGCGGTCCCCAAATTGATGGAGGTTCTCTCCGTCGGCCGCGAGTTGGAGAACGTCTCGATCTCCGCCGCACGCTGGGATTTCAATTCGCAAACGGCGAAGGGACGAGTCTTCCTCCGGCTGACGAATCACGGCAAGCGCGGTGCGAATGTTCGTGTCGTCGGCTCGGTTGGCGAGCGAGTGATTTTTCAAGAGACGATCGCGCTCGCCGTAGGAGTCGCCTCGCCTCTGGAAGTCGAAGTCCCCGGCGGCTTGGGGCGGCTGAGCATCACGACCGAAAACATCGGCGACGGACTGCCGCTCGACAATCGCGTTGAACTCATCGAGCCGAAGATCCGCACGCTGCACGTCGCGATCGCGCTGCCGAAGGATTCTCCCGCGCTGAACGCGGTGCAACGGGCGCTGCGCGGCATCCCGGATGTCTCGCAGGTGAATGCCGACTCGGCGGAGTTGCTGATCGCTCCGGCTCAACCGCTGCCGCCGTCGCGGCGTGAGTTGGCATGGCTGGGGATCGGCCCGTTCGATCCGAGCGATGAGGCTCGCAAAGCCGCGCAGGATTTAGCGGGGCCATTCATTCTCGAAAAGCAAAACCCGTTGCTCGACGGCCTGACGCTCAGCGGCGTCGTGTGGGGCGGCGTGCAACCGCTCAAGATGGATGTCGCGCCGATCGTCACTGCCGGTCAACAGCCGTTGCTCTCGCGACTGAATGGCACGCGGACAGCGGCGTATCTGCTGAACCTCGACTTCGCGAAGTCGAACCTCGCCGACAGCCCGGACTGGCCGATCCTGCTCAGCAACTTGATCGAACTGCGTCGCGACAACTTGCCCGGCCTGCGTCGCTGGAATTACCGACTCAACGAAGAGATTCGCTTTCGGCTGCTCGAAGATGCTCCTGCGGCAACGACGGAAAGCGAGAACGAATCGGCCGACTCCCGCCCACTGCTGCTGGTGCATCGCGGACAAAAGCGACCGCTCGCGCGAGCACCGATTGTCGAAGTCCCGCCGCTTGACGAGGCGGACGTCTACACGATCCTCGACGGCGCGCGACCGATCGGTGAGTTCGCCGTCAACTTTTTTGACTCCGAAGAATCAACACTCACCGGCCTGCGACCCGGTCGCCGCGATCCGGCGGAAGCAGCCGCATCGAGCGGATTCCAAATCGATCAGCCTCTGACTTGGATGATTCTCGTCGGCATCGTGCTGATCCTGCTAGCCGCCTTCGCCGACTGGCATGTCCTTCGACCAGTCGGCCGCCGCGCATGACGTCACGGCATCGGTTTGTCTTCAGGTAACTCCGGCGGCTTGATGAAGAACTCGAACTCGCGGCCTTTGTGAACGATGATTGACAGCGTCAGCGATTTCGCATCCGGTTCGGTCTTGAAGAAGAACGACTGCAATCCTCCGTAGTGGTACGACTGCTGAGTCTCAACGCTTCGGCCTTGATCGTCTTTGGCCAAGAGGTACAGCCGATGCAGCGCTGTCAGCCCGACGGCGTCCAACGTCAAATGCGGCCAGTTCGCTTCGACGGTGCTCGTCGCCGTCGAGCCATTGCGTTTGGACTCGACTTTCGTCGATGAACCGAACGCCGAGCCTCCAGAACTGGAGGAGAAATTGCCATAGCCCGCGAGACTCGGCGTCGCGATCGAGTAGCTCGTCTTGCCGGAACCGGCCAGCGCGACAAGCGTCACGGTCACTCCGTCAATCGTCTGCGAGTCGCTGCGCGGCGGAGCTGTGTCTTTTTCAGGCAGCGGCACGTCCGTCAGGGTCCAAGTTTCGGTGGCCGAGAATTTTGACGTCTGAGCGCGACAGGCCGCCAAACGCACCTTCCAGGCTAGTTCGCGAATCGACAGCGATTGACCGTAGTGCTGCTGATTCCCCAGCGGATCAGCGGTCTCCAACAAGTTGACGTACCAATCCGCGGCGGGCTGACCGTCCACGCTGACCGTGGCTTCGGGTGAGTAGTACCAATACTTCGTCTTCACGCCGTTGCTCGTGTTCCAGTGAAAATTGGCGTGCAGATGTTTGAGAGTGACTGCCACATCGCCGTTCGCTTTCGTCGCCGGCAGTTCCTCGGCTTGCCAAGTTTGGACGACTGGCGGTGATGGGTGAGTCAGCTCGATGGTCGTCGCGACCTCACCCGCGAGATTCTTCAGTTGCAGCTTGAATCGTCCCTGCTCGGTACGAAACGACGGGAAGGAACTAAAGACGAGCCAAGTGTTGTAGGTCGAGCGATCCGCTCGAAACGGACGAGGGTTGCCGCTGGCCGAGGTGCTTCCGCGTGCCCCCATTTGCCAAAGAGAGGCGGAGTGGTCGGGAATCTCGTCACCGTGCGCGTCGATCGCGACGCTGCCGGACCACCAATCGAAATCGAGCGACCGTCCAGACTTCAATTCGTGGCACGTCATCCACACCACCAATTGATCCACGCCCTGGCCATGCGTGATTGGCATCCGACGGCGATCCCAAAACTCCCACGGTCCCGCCGGCGAGTACTCAAAATCCAGTCGATGAGTTTTGCCCCAGGTCACCCCTTCGATCCGCAGCACCTTGCCGTCGGGCATCAGGAATTCGTTCGCTCGCAGCGTTTGCTTGGGAGCCAACAGAGCCAGCAGCGACAGCCCCACGACAACGAGGACCATAAAACCAAGACACACGCCGCAGACCAGCAGCCACGGATTGAGCGGCCTTTTCTCGCGGCGTGTGGGAGGTTGTTCCGGAACAGGCATCGCGTCACTTTTCATTTGCAAAGCTCGCCGACCATACTGGAGCCGAGTCGCGTGCTGGGCGCGGGTCTCCCGACCCCGCCCATCCGCTGACCGAAGGTCTCCCAACTTGTTTTGAAGACCTGCGGTCGATACCGGTGGCTCGGTCGGGAGACCGGCCACACTGGCCACACAATAAACTTGTCCTTGTTGAGGAGCCACTGCTGATGAACCTACGAACTTGGTACACGCTGTCGGTTGTCTGGGGATTGTTCACAGTCGCATCATCCGTCACAGGCTGGGCGGCCGACTCGGTCAAGCTGACGAAGACCGGCGATACGGTCGGGGTCACGATCAACGGCGAAGAGTTCGCGACGTATCAATTTGCCAAGTCGCTGCCGAAGCCGTTCTTCTCGCCGGTGAAAGTGGCCGGGAAGCAAATCTCGCGGCCAATCGTCGGCGAGGACTACAAAGGGGACCACCCGCATCACAAAGGGATCTGGGTCTCGGTCGATGAAGTCAACGACATCAAGTTCTGGGCCGAGAAAGGGAAGCTCGAAAATCGCGGCGTGGAGCTGCTCGTCGCGGAAGGCAACCCGGCGAAGCTCAAGACCGAGATTCATTGGCTCGGCCCCGATGGCCAAGCGGTGCTGATCGAGAACACGACCATCGCGATCCACGCGAATCGACTGCTGAACTACGACATCCGCTTCAAGATGGCCAACAGCGACGTCCATTTCAAAGACACGAAGGAAGGACTGCTCGGCTTCCGCATTGCCGAGTCGATGCGAGAAGACAAAGGAAGCGGCATCATCACGAACGCCGAGGGCAAAAACGGCTCGAAGGAATGCTGGGGGCAACGCTCGGCCTGGGTCGATTACGTCGGGCCTGTCGATGGCAAAACTTTCGGCGTGACGATCTTCGATCACCCGAAGAATTTTCGGCCGAGTCGTTATCACGTCCGCAACTACGGTCTGTTCTCGGTCAGTCCGTTCGGCGAAGCGGCCTACACGAACAACGCCGAGAAGCCGGTGGACGACGTCTTCCCGAAAGGCTCGGAGCTGCGAATGCGCTACGGCATCTTCTTCCACACCGGCGAGGCAGCCTCGGCCAAGCTGCCGGACGTGAACGCTCAGTTTTTGAAAGCAGCGGAAGACGCCAAGTAGTTCGGACGCCGACGTCCGAACGATCGAATGACCGGACGTAGGCTTCCGATCTACGAACATTTTTCGAATCAAAATCTTTCCGAAAGGACTCTCATGTTTTCTCGACGACAGTTTTG
>CAZILR010000014.1:11903-21353 GCA_964539995.1 uncultured Planctomyces sp. | reverse complement strand
GTGGACCTTGTTCTCGGCCGCGTAGTAGCCGTAGTCGTCGGAGCTGCCGTAGCGGAACCCGCCTTTCACGCCGCCGCCGGCGAGCCACATCGTGAAGCCTTCGGGGTTGTGATCGCGGCCGTCGGTCGTCTCGGCGGTCGGAGTTCGTCCGAACTCGCCGCCCCACCAGATGAGCGTGTCGTCGAGCAACCCGCGAGCACGCAGATCGGTCAGCAATCCAGCGATCGGCCGGTCCACTTCGCGGGCGTTCTTTTCGTGGCCGGCCTTGAGATTCGCGTGCTGGTCCCACTGCACCTTGTCGTCGTTGTGCGTGACCTGAATGAACCGCACGCCCGCCTCGGCGAATCGCCGAGCCATCAGACACATGCGGCCGAAGTTGGCCGTGACGGGATCGTCGAGTCCGTACAACTGCTGCGTCGCTTGCGACTCGCTCGACAGGTCTTCGACTTTCGGTAGCTCGGACTGCATTCGGAACGCCAGCTCGAACGAGTTGATGCGTGCCTCCAGCGAGGCTTCGGGACCGGTCTGCGATTGATGCTCGCGATTGAGTTGATTGAGCCGCTCAAGCTGCAACTTTTGAACGTCGCGCGACAGCCGCGCGTTGCGGATGTACTTCACCTTCGCCCGCTCGGACGGGACGCTGGCGTCGCCGAGCGCCGTGCCTTGATAGACCGCCGGCAGAAACGCGGAGCTCCAGTTGTTGATGCCGCCGAACGCGAGCGTCGGGCAGATCGTGACGAACGCCGGCAGATTGGCGTTGTCGGTGCCCAGGCCGTAGCTGACCCACGAACCGATGCTCGGCCGAATGAAATTGTCGCTGCCGGTGTGGACTTTCATCACCGCTCCGCCATGAGCCGGATTCGTGCCGTGCATCGAATGAATCATGCACAAGTCATCGACTCGTTGGGCGACGTGCGGAAACAGCTCGCTGGCCCACAGGCCACTATCGCCGTACTGCCGGAACCGCCACGGCGACTTGAGCAGGTTGCCGGTGCTGTTGAACTGAACTCGCGGCTTGTCGAACGGCAGCGGCTTACCGTCGTCGCGAGTCAGCAACGGCTTCGGATCAAACGTATCGACCTGCGAAGGTCCGCCGCTCATGAACAGGAAAATGATCCGCTTCGCGCGAGCGGCATGATGCGGCGGCTTAATCGCCAACGGATCGTCGCCGCTTGCGCCGGATGACTTCTCCGATAACAACGACGCCAGCGCCAGCGAACCGAATCCGGCAGCGGATCGTTTCAAGGCATGTCGGCGGGAAAGGAGGTCGTGAAACATGCTTGGCTTCCAGAACTCGCCCCCACCGGGCTTGTCCCGGTGGCTTGTTGGATTCTGCACGACTCCGACCAGCATCTTTGGTTACGAGCGTAGTGCAGAAACCCGCGAGCCACTGGGGCAAGCCCGGTGGGGGAATGGGTCATCGGACGTAAATGAATTCGTTGGCGGCGAGCGTGACGTGACACAAAACGCTCCATGCTTGCTGTCGGCGATTGTCTTCATTGGGTTCAGTTGTCACGAGCGACTGCTCAATCTTCGCGATGAATGTTCGATTCGCGGATCGCTCATCGACGGAAGGTTCCCGACCGTAAGCCAAGACGTACAGTCGCGTGAGCCGCTGATCGTCGTCGCTCGATTCGACAAGCTGCCGAGCGGCGAGTTCGTCGGCCGATTGCATCACGAAGTCGCTGTTGAGCATCAACAAGGCTTGCGGCGCGACGGTCGTCGTGGCTCGATCGCCGGCCGGGACGGCGGGGTCCGGGAAGTCCAGTAACTGAAACAAGTCGAAAACGTGGTTGCGAATGATCGGCAGGTACAGCGAACGGCGGCGGCTGTTGTAGTCGGTCTTGTCGATCGACGTGTGGTCGAACAGGTAGCCTCGGTTCTTGACCGTCAACATCGAACCGCCGAAGGACGAATCCAACTGGCCGCTCACCGAGAGCAACGAGTCACGCACCTCTTCCGCTTCGAGCCTCCGCACATTCGCTCGGCCGAACAGCCGGTTGTCGGCATCGAGTGCCAAGTGCCGATTGTTCGGTGCTAAGTTCGATTCGTCATCCTTCACGTTGAGCACTTGGAGCTGAGAACTCTGCTGCCACGTCGCCGACAACAAGAGTTGTCGATGCAGCCACTTCACGGACCAGCCGGACTTCATGAAATTCACGGCCAGCCAGTCGAGCAATTCGGGATGCGACGGCTGTTCGCCCAGCAATCCGAAGTTGTCCGTCGTGCGAACCAGGCCGGTCCCGAAATGCCAACGCCAGACGCGATTGACGAAGACGCGCGCCGTCAGCGGATGCTTTGGATCGGTCAGCCAGCGGGCCAATTCGAGCCGTCCACTGGCCGATTTGGAAAACGGTGGCGATTGCGGACCGCGCAAGGCCGGCGGTGTCCGGCGAGGAATGACGTCGCCAAGTTTGAGCGGGTTGCCTCGCAGGTGAATTGCTAGGTCGGTGATCTCATCCTCGGACACGCCCATCGCGGCGGGATAGTCGGGCGGATTCTTTTCGAGCGTCGCGAGTGCCTCGCGGAGTTTGGTCAGTTCGGCCTTCGTCGCGTCGGGATACAGCGGCTCCAGTTTCTCAGGCGGCTTGTCGTTTCCCTCGGCAGCGAGTTTTTCGCGGACCTGCTTGTCGGCCTCAGTAATGAACTCCTCGACCGCTCGCTTCTTCGCCGCGAGCTGCGATTCGTACTCCGCGCGCATCGCGGTCAACGTGGCGGAGGACAATTCGTTCTCGTGCCACTTCGCCACCTTCGTGTAGGTGTCCATCGTCTTCGTGCTTTTGAGGATACCCGCCAAGCCGTAGTAGTCGGCCGCGTCGATCGGGTCGAACTTGTGGTCGTGGCATCGGGCGCATCCCAGCGTCAATCCGAGGAACGCTCGGCCGATCGTGTCGAGTTGCTCGTCGACAATGTCCATCCGCATCTTTGCCTGATCGACCTCGGCCAAAACTTTCGGGCCGATCGACAGGAACCCGGTCGCGATCAACTGTTCGTGTCGTTGAGCTTCGCTGTCGGCGGGGAGCAAGTCGCCCGCCAGTTGCTCAGCGAGGAACCGATCAAACGGTTGATCGCGATTGAACGCGGCGACGACGTGATCGCGATAACGCCAGGCATTGCCGTGAGCGATGTTCTCGTCGAGTCCGTTTGAGTCCGCGTACCGCGCAACGTCCAGCCAGTGTCGCCCCCACTTCTCGCCGTAGGCCGGTGACGCAAGCAATCGTTCAACGAGTTGAGCAAACGCATCGGCCCGCTCATCCGCGAGAAAGGCTTCGATCTCAGCCAGCGTCGGGGGCAGGCCAGTCAAGTCAAAGGTCACGCGGCGAATCAGAGTCCGCTTGTCCGCCTTCTCCGCAGGCGTGATCCCGGCGGCTTCGAGCTTCGACAAGACGAACTTATCCACCGCGGTCGCAGCCCACGCCTCGTTCTTGACGGGCGGGAGGGGCTGCCCCTGCGGAGGTTGAAACGCCCAGTGCTGCGGATCGCGAGTTCGAGTTTTTGTTTTCGAGGACTCAGGGAACGGTGCCCCCATCTCAACCCAGCGGACAAGATCGGCGATCTGGCGGTCGGAGAGCTTGCCCTCTTCCGGCATCTTGAGGTTCTCGTCCTCGTGTCGCACGGCGCGGATCAGCAAGCTCTTGTTCGGTTCGCCAGGGACAATGGCCGCGCCGGAATCGCCGCCGCGCATCAGAGCGTCGCGCGAGTCCAATCGCAGTCCAGCCCACTGCTTTTTCGAGCCGTGGCACTTCCAGCAGTGCTCGACCAAAACCGGCCGCACACTGGTCTCGAAAAACCGCAACTGGTCTGCAGTCGCCGGCGCGGTTCGAGCCGGTTCGTCGGCAGCCAAGACGATGAGGAGGAGAGCACCAAACATGGACAGCACTTCTCAAAGAATTCGGTCGATCCTTGCCGCAATAGACTAACCCGACGCGCCGGCGAGGGCGAGCGTTTCAGAACGCATTGCGACACATTGAGCCAGTGAAGCGTTCGCCCTCGCCGGCGCGTCGGGTTCGTGTGCGAACATCGCAGGTCTCGCCAACGCGGTTATAACGGCCAGATCAACGGAGCCAGCGTGACCGTCACGATCATGTCGAGCAGGTCCAGACGAGACGATCATGATCGACTTGATGAACGGCATCGGATTCACGCTGAGTTTGTCGGCCACAGCGATCAAAATCGGGAACACCAACACAGTCGCAGCGTTGTTCGTGATAAGCTCTGTCAGAATCATCGTCGCGAAATACACAGCCGCGAACGTCGCGGCGACGGAATTGGCCGTCTCGAATCGTCTTGCCGACAATTGAACAACGATCCTAAACTGCCGCCTCGATCAAGCATCGCTGCGTACGCGGGTCGTTGAGCTTGAAGACTTGGTTCGTCGCCGGTGCGGTCGAAGTGACGGCAATCCAAGCGATGCCATGCTCGTAGCGGTACGCACCACACTCCGCTTCAGTCCCGAAAGCTCGTCCAGTCGAGCTTGAGCTTTCGCATTCTGGCTCGCAGCGTGTGCGGATTGATCCCCAACAGTTGAGCCGCTCCTTTTTTTCCTTCGATGCAACCGCGAGTGGCTTGCAGCGCTAGAGTCAGATGCTGTCGGATCGCCTCGTCCAACGAGCAAATCGACTCTGGAACGGCTGAAAGGGTCGGCTTCACAGCATTCATCGCCGACAACGACCGCGTTTGAATCGGCATGACTCCCAGAGCTTTTGAGATTTCAAGTGTCTTACCATCGCCAAGAATTGCCGCTCGGTCGATGACGGTACCGAGTTCGCGGATGTTTCCGGGCCAGTGGTACTCGGTCAGCAACGCGAGGTCGGAATCGGTCGGCATGACAGGATGCAAACCGAACCGCGTGGCCGCTCGTTCGGCAAAGTGGCGGGCGAGCGCGGGAATATCGGCTTTGCGTTCCCGGAGTGGAGGGAGCACGATCGGGAAGACGGCGAGGCGATACCACAAATCTTCGCGGAACTCTTTCGCTTGGACCATCAACGCCAAGTCGCGATGTGTGGCAGCAACGATGCGGACATCGACGTGCAATGGCTGCTGGCCACCGACTCGTTCCAGAGAACCGTCTTGTAGGACGCGCAGCAAACGGACCTGTGCTTGAAGTGGTAATTCTCCGATCTCGTCGAGGAACAGCGTACCGCCGTCGGCTCGCTCGAACCAGCCTTGCCGTTGTTCCGATGCGCCGGTGAAGCTCCCCTTCTCGTGGCCGAACAGTTGCGAGTCGATCAATTCCGTCGGGATCGCTCCGCAGTTCACGCGGATGAATGGGCCGGACGCGCGCGACGAGCGATTGTGGATCGCGCGTGAGATCACTTCCTTGCCGGTGCCGGTCTCGCCGAGGATCAGCACAGGCACATCGGACGGCGCGACGAGGGCCGCACGCTCCATCACCGGCTTGAGTCCCGAATCGGCCCCGACGATCTCATCTTTGATCTCTGTGCGACCGAGTTTCGTGAGCAGCGAGGCTTTGTCCGCTTCGGCGGCTTCGCGCAAGGCCGCGAGTTCGTGCAGTCGCTGATCGTTGTCGAGCGCGGCTGAGAACGGTTCGAGCAACAACTCGGTCACGCGGCGGTGACTGGCATCGAACTTTTTGCCAGGGGCCGCGACCAGAACGAGTACGCCGGTGACGTTCGCTCCCAAAGTCAACGGGCCGAGCAACACGTCCTCCACCACTTCGTCGGCGACGATCGGCTTGAACTGACGCGGCCGAGTCCCCCTCGGCCGTGAGGTGACCTCAAACTGTTTGCCCCAAGCTTGGATTTGCTTCCAGGTTGTCGACGTCAGCGCGGACGTTTCCGGGGACGGCAGTGAATCGCCCTTCAGTTCGACTTGGGCGACTGTGGCGATGCTGGCTGGGTTCGGTTTCAACCGTCGGACAATGACCGCTCCGACCGGCAATTGCCGCGCGAGCATCACCGCAATGTTGGTGGTGGCTTCTTGGATTTCGATGTGCCGACAGGCTTCGCGCCACACATCCAGCAACAACGGACGGAATGCCTCCACACTGATCTCCGTGAAATATGATGGCTGTCTGTCAAATTTCACGGGCATGATCCATCAAATATCACGGAATCACCAGGGCAGAACCGGCGACATCGGCCAGTTGCAACCAAAGTGCCGAGCCAAGCAGGAGTTCGACACTCCGGCATGGTGCTTGCAAATCCGAAACAACCCGGAGGTCGGGCACTCTTGCCCGTCCTGCCGTCTTCCGAACAACCGGGACGGGCAAGAGCGCCCACCCTCCTGAAAGGTCTCTCGCCATGATCCCCGCTCGACTGACTCGCTGGCTTCGACCGCTGATGGCCGCCGCATTGATCGCGACTGTCGGCTGCGCGGACTCCACTTCGGGAACGTCCACCAGCGCAAGCGGCGGGTCGGCGAAGTCGGTCACACTGCTGAATGTCTCCTACGATCCGACGCGCGAGTTCTATCACGAGTTCAACGACGCCTTCGCGGCCGAGTACCTCAAGACGAACAACGTTAAAGTTTCGGTCGATCAATCGCATGGCGGATCGGGCAAGCAAGCTCGCGCGGTGATCGACGGGTTGGAGGCGGACGTCGTCACGCTGGCCTTGGCTTACGATATCGACGTCATCGCCAGCAAAGGCAAGCTGCTGCCGGACGACTGGCAGAGCCGTCTGCCGCACAACAGCTCGCCGTACACCTCCACAATTGTGTTTCTCGTTCGGAAGGGGAACCCGAAGGGAATCAAGGATTGGCCGGACCTCGTGAAGGGGGACGTGCAAGTCATCACGCCGAACCCGAAGACCAGCGGAGGTGCTCGCTGGAACTATCTCGCAGCTTGGGCTTACGTCTTGGACAAAGAACTCGGCGACCTGAGTAAGCAAACCGATGACTCGCAAAAAGACGCGGTGATCGCCGCGAATCAGAAGGCTCGCGATTTTGTCGCGGAATTATTTCACCGCGTGCCCGTGCTCGATTCGGGCGCTCGCGGAGCCACGAACACGTTCGTGCAACGTGAGATCGGTGACGTGCTGCTGACTTGGGAAAACGAAGCCCTGCTCGCGGCTCAGGAGTTGGGCAAAGACAAGTTCGAGATCGTCACGCCGAGCATCAGCATGTTGGCCGAGCCACCAGTTGCTGTCGTGGACGGCGTCGCCGAGAAGCACGGGGCGAAAGCCGTCGCCGAGGCGTACCTGCAGTTTCTGTATTCGCCCGCAGGACAGAATCTTGCGGCGAAACATTTCTATCGGCCCATCGAAATCGAAGGGGTCGAGAAGTCGTACCTCGATCGATTCCCGGAGGTGCGGTTGATCTCGATCAACGATGCGTTCGGCGGCTGGAAGAAACCGCAAGCCGAACACTTCGACGACGGCGGCGTGTTCGACCAAATCTACAAGCCGGGGAAGTAGCCCTGTCGCTCCGCGACAGGACAGCCGAGTGCGGTGACCGCGCGGAATTACCAAACATTGTTCAACGCCAATTCGGCATTCCTGTCGCGGAGCGACAGGGCTACGGAACTCATCATGCAATTCAAACAACGCAGCGTGTTGCCGGGCTTCGGGCTGACGCTGGGTTATTCGGTGCTGTATCTCAGCTTGATCGTGCTGATCCCTCTGGGAGGGTTGCTCGCGAAGACCACGTCGCTGACTTGGGAGCAATTCTGGAACACGATCAGCGATCCGCGTGTGGTCGCGTCGTATCGGCTGACGTTTGGAGCGTCGCTGCTCGCGGCGATCATCAACGCAGTCTTCGGGTTCCTGGTCGCATGGATGTTGGTTCGCGATCAGATTCCCGGGAAGAAGCTGATTGACGCTATCGTTGATCTTCCGTTCGCGTTGCCAACGGCGGTTTCGGGAATCGCGCTCACGACGTTGTACGCCCCGAACGGCTGGATCGGCCGCTGGCTGGAGCCTTTGGGGATCAAAGCCGCGTTCTCGCAGTTGGGTGTGCTGATCGCGCTGACATTCATCGGCCTGCCGTTTGTCGTGCGGACGTTGCAGCCGGCTCTGGAAGAACTCGAAGCGGAATCCGAAGAAGCTGCGGCCAGCTTGGGGGCGAATCGGCTGCAAACCTTTTTGCGAGTCATCCTGCCGGCGGTCATGCCCGCGTTGCTGACCGGTTTCGCACTGTCGTTCGCTCGCGCGTTGGGCGAGTACGGATCGGTGGTCTTCATCTCCGGCAACATGCCGATGAAGACTGAGATCACAACGCTGATGATCGTGACCAAGTTGGAACAGTACGACACAGCCGGTGCGACGGCGCTGGCAGTCGTCATGCTGCTGGCCTCATTCGTGATTCTGTTCGCCATCAACCTACTGCAATGGTGGACGAGTCGCGGGTATTTGAAGGCCGCCACATAACAGTACCGCGACCGTTAGGGAGCGGCCGACAGCGATAAACAGGCCGCTCCCTAAAGGTCGCGGTACGGCTTCACAGAAGAATTGAACTCCATCAAGCACGCTCCGACGAAACACCTCTCCGCCGACTCTGGCCCGCAGCGACGAGCGCTGCGAGAGCCGTTCTGGGTTCGCGTCTTGATCCGCACGGCCAGCTTGAGCTTTCTCGGCATCTTCTTGCTGTTGCCGTTGGTGGCTGTATTTTACGAAGCGTTGCGGTCGGGAGTCGGAGCGTATTTCGCCAGCTTTCGCGATCCAGCGGCGTTATCGGCAATCAAGTTGACGCTGATCGCGGCCGGCATCTCGCTGCCGCTAAATCTGGTCTTTGGATTGGCGGCGGCTTGGGCAATCGCCAAGTTTGAATTTTGGGGCAAGAGCTTTCTCATCACGCTGATCGACTTGCCGTTCGCGGTTTCGCCGGTGATTTCTGGTCTGGTCTTCGTCCTGCTGTTCGGAGCACAAGGCTGGTTTGGCTCATGGCTGTCGGCTCACGAATTCAAAGTCATCTTCGCCGTGCCGGGGATCGTGCTGGCGACGGTCTTCATCACGTTTCCCTTCGTGGCTCGCGAGTTGATCCCGCTGATGCAGGAGCAAGGGACCGACGAAGAACAGGCTGCGTTGTCGCTGGGTGCGAACGGCTGGCAGACGTTTTGGTACGTCACGCTGCCCAACGTGAAATGGGCGTTGCTGTATGGGGTGATCCTGTCGAACGCTCGCGCGATGGGTGAGTTCGGTGCGGTGTCCGTTGTCTCTGGCCACATCCGAGGCAAGACGAACACCGTGCCGCTGCACGTCGAGATTCTCTACAACGAATACAACTTCGTCGCCGCGTTCGCGGTGGCCTCGCTGCTCGCTCTGCTGGCGTTGGTGACATTAGCCATCAAGACGCTGTTGGAACGGAAGCTGCAACAGCAAACGGCGAACGCAGTGGCTTCGGTGGATGCGGAGCCAGAGCAGTCCACGAAACCAGTCACCACGAACAAGGCCGATCAATCCATGACACTCGCGGTTTGGACGCCAGGCTTCAATTTTGAACGAGCAGCAACAACGTAATCGGAACCGTACCGCGACCGTCAGGGAGCGGCCA
>CAZILR010000014.1:0-11893 GCA_964539995.1 uncultured Planctomyces sp. | reverse complement strand
AACGCGCTAGCGTCCGGTTCGGAGAATCCAGCGATGTTCAAACCGGAAGCTAGCGCGTTCCGGCTGATACGACAATCACGAAACCATGCCGAACGACGTTCGGCTCGTCACGCGGAGCGATGACGGCTACGAAAAGGAATCAACCATGTCTCTCGAAGTTCAGCACGTCAGCAAGACGTTCGGCAACTATCAGGCATTGCGGGATGTGAACTTGAAAATTGAAGAGGGCGAATTGGTCACGCTGCTGGGGCCGTCCGGCTCTGGCAAGACGACGCTGTTGCGAATCATGGCCGGGCTGGAAGAACCGGATCGCGACCCACGAACGAAGATTTTGTTTCACGGCCAGGACGTTGCTCCGCAGGGGGTCGGCGAGCGGCAAGTCGGATTCGTGTTTCAGCACTACGCGTTGTTTCGGCACATGTCGGTGTTTGAAAACGTCGCCTTCGGCCTGAATGTGCGACCGAAATCTGAGCGGCCGGCGAAGAAAGAAATTCACGAACGTGTGATGAAACTACTGAAGTTGGTTCAACTCGATGGCTTTGCTGGTCGGTATCCGGTCCAACTTTCGGGCGGCCAGCGGCAGCGAGTCGCACTCGCTCGCGCGTTGGCCATCGAGCCGAAAGTGTTGCTGCTTGACGAGCCGTTCGGGGCACTCGACGCGAAGGTCCGGCAAGGTCTGCGCGATTGGCTGCGTCGGCTACACGACGAGATTCACGTCACGACCGTGCTGGTAACTCACGATCAAGAAGAGGCTCTCGAAGTCGCTGACCGAGTGGTGGTGATGAACAAGGCGACGGTCGAGCAAGTCGGCTCACCGGAAGAGGTCTTCCACCATCCGAAGTCGGAGTTCGTGATGGATTTCCTGGGCCGCACGAACGTCTTTCATGCTCGCGTGGCGAACGGCCGGGCGTGGTTGCAAGACATGGTTTTGGAAATGCCCGCTGGCATGTCGGACGAAACCGCTGCGGCGCACATTTATGTTCGTCCGCATGAACTCGACATCGAACGTCATGTCAGCGGCCAGTCGGCATTGCGGGCGAGCGTCTCACGCATCAACCCGGCGGGAGCGATTGCAAAAATCGGACTGCTTGGCACGGACGGTGCTGATATTCAAGTCGATCTTCCGCTGGAGCGGTTTGAAACTCTGCGATTGAAAGTGGGCGAGTCGGTGTATGTCTCGCCGCGAAAGATGCGCGTGTTTGCTCCCGAACCGGAGTACGCGATTTGACATTCGATGATTTGTAGGATGGCCGCCCTCGGCCGTCCGTGATTGAGAATAATTCGATGCAGGACGGCCGAGGGCGGCCATCCTACAGTTGTGATGAACAAATCTCGGCAAGGATGCCAGGAGTCGAATGATGGATGCCTTCTTCTCAATTCCATGCGATCCGTCACGGCAGGAAGCCGTGATGTGCAGTCGCGTCGTCATGCGGCGGCTTGAGCGGTGTTGTTGCTCGCCGATGCCGCGTGGCTGTTGTTGATCTTTGCCTTTCATCGCCGATCAGGCGGTTGAAGGAAGGAAGACGACCGCAGCGCTTCACGCGGTCGAAGCTCAAAGAAAATCGAGCGAGCGTGGCACGGGCCTCGCATCCAGAACGATCCAACAAGACCAAACAAATTCGTCGAGTGCAGAGAAGAAAAAGGACGACCGTCATGACAAGCCAACCCTCCAAAACCAAAAGGCCGATTCACGAAACGACCGCAAATCGGTCGGTGATCGGCGGTCTTTCGGCAGACATTCTGGATGACGTTCAGGATGACTCCGAACTTCACACGCGAGTCGTGAATCACTTGCGTCACAGCCGCATCCCGATGTTTCAGCGTTTGCAGGTTGAGGTGCGAGGCGACGAAGTCCGCGTGAGCGGAACGGTGGAGACCACGTTCGACAAGCAATTGCTCGCGCGGTCACTCAAGCAAATCTCCGGTGTGAAGCATTGGCGATTGGATTCGGTGACGGTTCTGCCTCCACCCGCGTATCGCGAGCCATTGTTGCGTCGTCTGCAAGACTGGTTGCCGTCACATCGCACGGTCGGCGTACTCGTCACGCTGAGTGCGGCATCGCTGCTGCTGATGCTCGCTCCGTGGGCCAAGGGAAATCACGAGATTGAAACCGTGCCGGTCTCCGGACAGGTCTTCTTTGAGGGACAACATGCCTTCGGAGCATTCGTCACGCTGCATCCGATCGGCGGAAAGCCGTCGCTCAAGGAATTTCGTCCGTCCGGGTATGTGCAGCCGAGCGGGCAAGTGAAGTTCAGCACGGTGAAATCTCAGGATGGTGTGCCAGCGGGCGAGTATCTCGTCACGGTGCAGTGGAACAAATTGGTGAAGAACGGTGAGGACGCATCGCCCGGCCCCAACATTCTGCCGCAGAGATACCTCTTGCCGACGACCTCTGGTTTGAAAGTCAAAGTGGAATTGGGGCAGACCGAATTGCCTCCCTTGAAACTCACTCGTTGATCGGAACCCGATGATCGCTCGCTGACGCTGCATCGCGAGGCAAGCGGCCAAAACTCTCGGTGGTCCGTCGTTGTTCGATCCGGCTGGTGCTGTGCCCGGAAGCTCGACCCGCTCCCGGTGTGCGCCGCGTTCGCCGAGCAAAGTTGGTTTGTGAACGGGTCTGAAAGGAGTTTGCCATGCGTTGTTGTTAGGCCCCAGATGCCGCCGGCTGCGTTCAAGGACGTCGCCGCCGGAAGACTTCGGCACGTTGCCGGAGCACGTCCCAGGGTTCCAGACAGACATCTGATCCCGAAAACAACGTCGTTCACTTTTCTGACCTGTTCTCAACAAACTCAACATTCAAAACACAAAGGACCAAATCATGAAGAAGTTTCGTTCTCCCTCTGCTCGGATCGTGGCTGCTCGACGCGGCTTCACGTTGATCGAACTGTTGGTGGTGATCGCCATCATTGCCGTGCTGGTCGGCTTGTTGTTACCGGCCGTGCAGGCGGCTCGCGAATCGGCTCGCCGCAGTCAATGCGCGAACAACCTCAAGCAAATTGGCATCGCAATCCACAGCTTTCACGACTCCAAACAGCAATTGCCCAGCAGCGTGCGACCGCTCCTGTCGAGCACCGTCCGCGCGGGCGTCTTTGTGCGACTCCTGCCGTTCATTGAGCAGGGTAAATTGTGGGACGCCTACGACACCTCGGTGACGTGGAGCGATCCCGCGAACTTGCCCGTCTCCAACCAGCGGATCGCCACTTACGAATGCCCGACCGCGCCCAAACACAACTACACTCAGGATCACAATCCGGATGCCTTTGTCGGTGGGACCACCGCGTGGACGGGGATCGTGGCGGTCGGCGACTACGCTGGATCGTTGGGTGTGTCACCGGCCTTGGGTGCTCTTTCGACGCCAGCCTCTCCGATTGACGCGAGCACTTCCACGGTGTCGGCCGGTGCGGTGATTACGAATGGATTCTTGCCGAAGAATTCCAAGTTGACTCTCAGCGACATTCCAGACGGTGTGAGCAACACCGTTGCCGTTTGGGAATCGGGAGCACGTCCCTTCGTCTATCGAGGCCGTGGCCTGATTGCCGGTGGAGACAACCTGACCAATCACCATACGAATGCGGGGGGGTGGGTGCGTCCGGCGTCGGACATCCTGCTCACCGGATCGTCGAAAGACGGCACGCTGATTCCCGCGACGACTCAAGCGGGAACATTCCTCAATCGGACGAATGGCTATGACCATGCCACCGAGACCTACAGCGGAACGGGCTTTCCCGCTCCGTATGGAACCGAGGGTTCGAGCCAACCCTACAGCTTCCACACGGGCGGCGTGAACGCGCTGTTCGGAGACGGCCGAGTGAAACTCATCAACGAAGAAACCCCGATCGGCATCGTGGCGGCGTTGGTGACACGCAACGGCAGTCAAAACGAAGTCAAAACCCCAGAAGGAAGCTACTAACAAGGACGTTACCCCCGCACCCGACAAAGTAATGCGACGGGTGCGGGGGATTTTTCACGGCAAAGAGACAAGTTGTGGCCGGTCTCCTGACCGAGCCACTTGGCGCGACCGTAGGTCTCCAACAGTTGGGCAGGCCTTCGGTCAGAACATCGTGGCTCGGTCAGGAGACCGGCCACAACCACAACAGCGGAGTCAGGAGCCGGTCATGTTCGCATCTTCGGTTGCGTTTCGAGCTGAGCCGTCGTTGCCCACTCAGCGTGACGAAATCGTCAACAACACTTTCTCCGGGATGCGAACTCTGGAATCGCTGGTGTCGGAATTGGATCGAGCCGGATTCGACCAGCGTCGGATTCGCGACGTCGAACTCGCTTTCACGGAAGCTCTGGTCAACGCGGTGCGTCACGGCAATCAAGACGATCCGCGCAAGATGGTGCGCATTCAATATCGCATCGACCTCGCAGGTCTGTGGCTGAGCATCGAAGACGAAGGCCACGGCTTCCAACCGAATCAAATCGCTGACCCCAGGCTCCCCGAGAATCTGGATCGCCCCGGAGGACGCGGGCTGTTGCTGATGAAGTCTCTGATGAGCCACGTCGAGTTCAACGCACGAGGAAATCACGTCGTCCTGCGGCTGCTGAAACACGCCGCCTAACATCGTTCAGGAGTCGTTCTCATGGCCGACCAATCTCAATCGTCTGACGTGGAACCGCGGCCGGAATCTTTGACCCCCGCAGCCTGGGATTTGATTCAAGACTCGTTGCGCGGTCTACGTTTCGGCCAAGTGCTGTTGGTCGTCCACGAAGGCACGATCGTCCAAGTGGAACGCACCGAGCGAAAACGGATTTCTCGCACAGGCGAAAGCTCGTAAACAGAGTCCATCCGCCGTTGCGTCGCCTCAGGAGCAGCGCGAAACGACTCGGCGTTGGAAAGGGAATCTTCGCGCGAACAGGCAGAATCGGTCTGGAAAAGGGATCGTTGATGCTCTCTCTTGGACGCATCCGATTTCCCTGAATGGTCAACCCATTCGATTCCTCTGGTCGAGACCCCGCGCATGGGGGACATCTACCTCGGTCTGCTGATTCTCGCGGTGCTGGACGGGGCGTTGTTCATCGCCGGTCGAGCGGTCGCTCAGCGTCTTTCCAGTCATCGCTGCAATCGTGTCGCGGCGTTTGTCTTCCTACTCGCGGCGATCTACGCGCGTGTCCTATGGGACCACTGCGTGCTGGCGCGGTTGCTGCCATTCTCCAATTTGATCGTGCTGGGAAATTGGTGTCCGTTGGCTGCGGGATTCCTGAGTGGCTTGGCCTTGAAGCCCTCGGCGCAACCCGGCTGGCGACGTTGGGTGTCGGTGATCGGTTTTCAAGGAGCGGCATTTGCAGCCGTGCTCACGCCACTCATGGGCAGCGCGCCGCGGTGTGGTGACGACTGGGAGGTCAGCACGGGTGTTTGTTTCCAAACGACGACCAAGACTTGCTCGGCCGCGTCCGCCGCCACGCTCTTGAAACTGTATGACATTGACACCACCGAACAAGAAATGGCCGAGCTCTGTCTGACGCGAAACGGCACCAACTGGATGGGCCTGTATCGAGGTCTGAAAAAGAAAACGGCTGGCACGCCGTGGGACGTCGAGGTCTTCTCATGCTCGGTGGACGACCTGCATCGACTCGCACAACCCGCCATCATCACGGTTGGCCTGGAACGCGACTCCAAAACGGATCCATTCCTGCAATCGGAGCTGGGCCTCAAACCAGGAGTGCGGCATTCGGTGGTGTTGATGGAGTTCATCAACGAGCGCATGGTGACCATCGCCGAACCGACTCGCGGCATTGGCTGCGAGCGTTGGACCGTGAACGACCTGCACGAGTTTTATCTCGGCTTGGGCCTGCGTTTGGTGCCTCGTAAGTCTCGATAGCAACTGTTCGCGACGGCAAAGTCGCGGCCGATGATGTATTCGCCCAAGCTCGATTCACTCCTGCTCAGCCAGCGCCTCGTAGTAGCGGCGGATGTGCTCGGAGTATTTCGGCAGCGTTTTGTCGTGCGGCAGGTTGAGCATTTTCTCTCGCAGCGCCGGCGGGAGGTGTCCCCAGACAGCTTCGCGGAGTTGCCGCTGACGACGGAGTTCTGATTCGGCGTCGGCTCCGGTGTGTTCGCGGTCGGACGAGTTGCGGGCCTGAGCGGAATCACGGCCGGTTGGTTTGCCGCCGGTGCCGTCCGTGGTCGAGGAATTCTGATTCGGAGTCTTGTCGGACATGGGAGCCGGTTGGCCGGAGCGGGCGAGCGACTGTTGCCTGGCGGCCCGCTGTTGCCACTGCTTCAACAGCGTGTCGAGTGACGCGACCGCCGTCTGCTGAGCCGCTTGAGTCGGCTTGCCGGTCTCGGCCGATCGGAGCTCTTCGAACGACTGTTGCATGGCCGACAGCGCGGTCTCGCGCGGCGCGGTCTCGTCGGAGTCGGCCGGTGGTGGTTCCGTCGCTGGATCGACAGCCGGGACTCGATCCAGCAGTCGCGACGTTGCCTCGCGAACCGACTGCTGATCGTCCGCGAGTTGACGCAGTTCCCCACCGCGGCGCTGAGTCTCCTCGTCGTTCGGTGGAGTCTTCGGCGCGTGAGCCTCGGCTGACTGCGTCCGTTCGCTGACATCGGATTGAAGCTGTCGCAGTAATTTCAACTGCGCCACCGGCGGAACAGGCTCATCCGGCGAAGCGTTTTTCTCTTGCTCTGTCGGCTTCTGAGCAGTCTCGTTGTCGGGCGGCAGGTCGGTCGATTTCGGCGGCGCGAGCGCATCTGCCAACGACTGCAACGCACGCAGCGCGGAGTGCTCGCGATTCCTCGTTTCGTCGTCGAGTTGCTTCTCGCGCAGCCGTGACGCGGCGGCGGCGAGATCGTTCGTCGCGCGGTCGAGCGTCAGCCGGACGGCCTCGATCTCGGCCAGTGACTTCGACAATTCGCGGGAGGCTTCGGCGACTTCCTGCTCCGCCTCGCCGAGATTGATCGCCGCTTTCGACAGTGGGCGAGTCCACTTGCCCGCCTTCTGCTGCTCGACCGATAGCCGCTGCGTTTCGTCCACGACTGTCTGTTGCCGAGCAACTAATTCGCGAACGGCCTCGGCCAGAACATTCGTCTTTTCGGCAAGCTGCTCCTGCTGAGCAGCCTTGCGAGCGGCGGCAAGTTCGCGACCGGATTGCTCCAAATCGTCGAGCGCCGTTTGCTCCTCCTCCGCCCCGCGAGCGAGTTGCTTGTCCGCAAGCTGCGATTCGGCCTGCTGCATGTGCCGAGTCGCCCGACGGAGAGCCTCTCGCGATTCGGTCGCGCGAGTCTCGTTCAACTTCGCCGTCAAATCTTCCGCGGACTTCTTCGCTCCGGCCTGCCGCTCGCGCAGAGCCTTCGCTTGATCCGCGAGTTGCTCCGGTGTCAGCGAATCTGCGTTCGATACGGCCTCACGAGTCTCTTCGAGCAACCGCCGTTGTTGCTGAGTCAGCGCATCAAGTTGCCCTTCGAGTTGCTGCAACTCGCGAACGTCTCCGTCAGAATTCGTCGGTGGCGTCTGCGCGAGCTTGTCGGCGAGAGACTTCAATTCCTCCGCGAGTTGTTGCTGCGTGCGGCTGGCCTGCCCAAGGTTGTTCTCGGCAACCTCACGCGCCGCCTCGCGAGCCTTCGCCGCCAGAGCACGCTGCTCAAGCTCGCGAGCAACCTCCTCATTCGTAGCCCGGACGCCCACGTCCGGGCGATCAGCCGTCGGCGTCCGATCGACGTCGGCGAGCCGCTGCCGAAGTTGCTCGATCCGCTCGGCCTGCCGCGATTGCCGATCACTGAGCTTCGCGAGGTCCGCTTGTTGCTGACTTGGCAACTGCGACGCCGACTTTCCCAACGTCTGCGGAGCTAATTCCGTTGTGTCCCGATTGAGCGTCTCCTGAGTCGTCGCGAGTTCGGCGACTTCGCGAGCCAACTCGCGCCGATCTCGCCACTGTGTCAAATCGCGGATTAAGTCCGTCAGCGTCGTCAGCACTTCCGACTGTCGTGTCGAGACCTCCTGGAACGCCTGCCCAAAACCCGAAGCAAGCTGCTTTTCGCCGCCGCCCTTCACGGCTCGCCCCAGCAAGCTCTCCAGCGTCGGCAGTGTCTCGCGATTCAAGCCTTCGATTGCCAGAGCGATGTGCGTGAGCCGTTCGCGCGTCACCGCATCGTGCAACTGATTGTCTTCGAGCTGCATCAACAGATCGCGAGCACGAGCGATCACGCCATCGCCTTTCCCCGTCAGCCGCGAGTCGATCTGTCGTTGATCCAACTCGACCCGCTTGAGCGAGTCTCGATCTTGCGGCCGGAATTCCCTCGCCTTCTCAGCTTGCACTCGCAGCAAATCGGTTTGGTCATTCGTCTGCGACTGCTTCGTGGCGAGCATTTCCAAATCGTGCAGCAGCAGGTCGAGCCGATGAGCGATCTCGGACAATTTCTCCTCGGACGTGACGACCGTCAGCGTCCGCGTCACGCTCCGACCGACGCGCGGTTCGCCGACGTCGCAGTGATCCGACGCGACGACTCGCAACGCGATGCGATCGCCCACGGCCGGACTCAGCTTGCTCAACGCCCAATCCAACCGAATGTTCGCCTCGCGTTCTCCCTCGTGGGGCACGTTTTCAACGTGCCAGTCCTCACGGTCTGTCGCTTGGCCGCCCTCGGCCGTAGCCCGGACGCCTACGTCCGGGGTGAGTTCGGACGTAGGCGTCCGAACTACGGAGTGTTCCAACGCGACGTCACGCAACTGACGATCATCCCGCGCGGCAGCCGCTAATCGAATCGTCGCGTTCGCCGTGACGAGCTGATCCGTCCCCGGCTGTTCGAGTGTCACGACCGGCGGCGGATCAGCAACTCCGACGACCTCCAGACGCAACGCCGACGGATTCTGGAATCCGTCGCGATCCGTCACCGCGAGTTGCTGAGTCTGCGTGCCAGGTTGCTGAATGGCAAATTTCCAGCGCAGGTCACGCCCATTTTCAGCGAGCTTGATCTCGTGACCGGTGCTGCCAGCCTCGGCACGTTGCACGGACCTCGTCAGCTTTGCAGCGATCGTGACTCGCGAACCGACGACCGCACGGACCTGTGTGGCTCCTTCTGGCAGTGTCATTGGCGGCTCGCCCGTGTAACTCGGCGGAGCAACTTCGACGCGGAACGACTCGATCTTTGGGGGCGGCACGATGTGCAGCGCATGCCACGGCATGTCACGGTCGTCGCCGCCGACGGCACGAAACTCGATGACTCCTTCGTCGAGCGGCAGCCGAATTGCGGCAACCTCGCCCGTTTGATCGGCCGAGTCGCGCAGCGTCGCGGTGCGCAACGGCTCGGACTGCGACAGTCGGCCTCGCTGCCGAAACTCAACATGCACTGGCTGAGGCAACCGACCGCGAGCGTTGATGACAAACAAGTCGAGCGGCTGTCCCTGCATCGTCCGCAACGGCTTGTCGGGCGAAGACGTCACTGGCGAGAGATCCTCACGCACCAATTTCAATTCAACCGTCTTCGGCCAAGCCAGTTCGCCGAGCGGCCACATCAGACGTCTCATCGCTGTCGAGACCGCCACGGAATTCACTGCGAACAACAGCACTCCGACACACAACACGACACACAACGCCAGCACGGATCTTTGCGTTTCCCGCCGGTCGAGCACCTCGGCGAAATCTAGCGAACGCACCTCGGCCGTCGTTTGCTCGATCAAACGCCGCTGCAATTCCGGAGAGCCGACATTCGGGCTGACGTCCCGTTCCAGGAATTCAACGGCAGTCACCAACCGGCTGCGCAGCTTCGGAAAGTGCGATTCTAAATGGCTGGAGAGCTCCAAATTCGACAACGGCCGACGCAGCGGAGCGATCAATCGTCGCCACATCAACCACCCAATCACGAGCACTAATGCCATCAGCAAACCGGCTCGCAAACCGCGATCATCGAAGTGCAGCAACCAATCGCCGAGCCCGATTAACAACGCACCGCTCAGCAATCCCGTGATCGTCCAACTCAGTCCGGTCAGCCATAACAGCCGACGGACTTGTCGATGCAGATCACGCAGTTGGTCGAGAAGATTCATGGCAAAGTGGGAAAACAATTTGAGGACCGACTGGCTGTGGTGTGGCTCAAAATAGACCAACGTACCACTCAAGGCACTCTTCAAACCACACAGAGCGTCCCGCAGCCCGTTGGAGCGGCAGGTAGAAGTAGTCGAGACCAATCACGAGATTCTGTGCCATCGGGGAGGCCTGGATTACGTCAAAGTACCGCCCGATGAACCAACTGACCGGCCCGAAACTCAGAACGTAGATTACTGGCAGTGCGAGAAAGATCACCCATCGCTTTGGACGCGGTCGGTCGTGATTGTCGTCCGACATAATGCCCTCCACTCAGTGACTGTCAGGCAGCGACAATTCGCGGTGAAAATATTTCTGACTCTAACCCCTGATCCCCAGTCCCTAACCCCTTCCCTTATACCAGTCGCCAGCGACGGCGGCATAGCCATTCCGTGGTGAGGAGACTCGCGAAGAGCAGCAGGAGTTCCCAGCGAGTCCACAGCGGTATCACGGTCGCAGCCGAAAGTGGGATCGGTTGCCCAGCGGGAATCTCGACGGGAACTTGATCGGCTTCATGCAACGGAAAGTAGCGGCCGTGCGTCGCGCGAGTGGCGGCTTCGAGATCGGCTCGATCGAGCCTTCGGCGGAGGAGTTCGCGTTGTGGTGCCTCAACGACGAAATCAATGGCCGGTGGCGAACCGGGAAACGAGGGATCGGAAAGCCAAGCGTGATAACGTCCGTCGCGCAGGCCGCGCAGCTCACCAGTGAAGATGGTTGTCGTGTTGGCCGCGCGAGCGAGTTCGATCTGCCGTCGCGGCTCATCGGCGCGTTCGAGTACTACAGTTGCCGCGCCGCTCGCTGGGAGTTGCCGCTCGTCGAGGACTTGTAATCGCAGCTTGACTGCCTCTCCACGCTGATACGTCTGCCGGTCAGAGGTGAACTCGACGCCGCGTGCCCCATCAAGAGTTTGTGTGCGGCTGAGGAATCGCAAGGCCTGAATCCAGTAGCGTGAGTAGACCTGCTCGTGATTGCGGAACCGCCAGCGCCACAATTCGTCGGTCGCATGAAACAAGACCTTGCCCGCTCCGAACCGTTGCAGCGCGATGACCGGCAACGGCTGTTTCTCGCCGCGCCGCTGCGGATGTTCGAGCAACACGATCGCCCCAGCTCGCAGACGCGGAGCTTCACACAACCAGAACAGCCCTGGCAGCGAACGCCACACGTCGCGCGAACTATTTTCGTTGGCTGAGCCACCACCACCCAACTCGTCCAGTTGCAGATGCCGAAACAACGGAGTGCTCAATCGGCCGGCCTCGGTCCAACACGGTTGAAACGGTTCACGCAGTTCAGCATCGGTCGGGGGGAGGGTCGCCGCATCGAGTTCCACCGGCAGCAACATTTCGAGCGGCGTGCCACGAAACGCCAACGGCATGTGCTGCGGCCCCGCCATAAGCAACAGCCCACCACCCTCGCGCACGAATTCACGCACATGGTCCAACACACCCGGCGAGAACGCTCCGGGATTCAGGTCTCCAAGCAAAAGGACGTCGTAAGCCGACAACGCTTCGCGAGTCAGTGGAAAGCGACCTTGCAGCGGCTTCGCGGTCTCATCCTGCAACGCGAATTCGAGGTCCGCTTCTTGCAACAGCGTGTGCAACTCGACGGTCGGTTCCCGTTCGAGCAGGTTCTTCAACTCGCGAAATTCCCAACGCGGCAGGCCGTCCGCCAGCAGAATCTTCAGCTTGCCCTCGCGGACTCGCACAGATCGTGTCAGCCGATTGTTGTCTCGGTCCACATCACCGACGGGCGGCGTGATGAGCAATTCAAACTCGTGATCTCCGGCCTGAGTCGGCGTGAAGAGCAACTCGGCCGTCACCGTTTGGCCATCCCCCGGCAGCTTAATTGTTCGTCGCGCGAGGCTGCGGTCTTT
>CAZILR010000013.1:8312-22063 GCA_964539995.1 uncultured Planctomyces sp. | reverse complement strand
GTTGTGGGATGCCACGAGCGGTCAGGAGACGCTCTCGTTGAATGGTCACATCGGCATGGTCAATAGCGTGACGTTTAGTCCGGACGGCAAACGTCTGGCGTCGGCCAGCCACGACGAGACGGTGAAGGTCTGGGACGCGACGAGTGGTCAGGAGACGCTTACTTTGAAAGGGCATACCAGCCGAGTCGCGAGCGTGGTGTTTAGCGCGGACGGGAAACGGCTGGCATCGGCCAGTTACGATCAGACGGTGAAGTTGTGGGACGCGACGAGCGGTCAAGAGACGCTCACGTTGAAAGGGCACACCAGCGGAGTCACAAGCGTGGCATTTAGCGAGGACGGGAAACGGCTGGCGTCCGCCGGTTGGGGTGGCAATAGCTCCGGAGACTCTGGTGAGGTCAGGCTATGGGACACCATGAGCGGTCAGGAGACACTCGCTTTGAAAGGACATACCAGCAGGGTCAACAGCGTGGCGTTTAGCGCGGACGGAAAACGACTGGCGTCGGCCAGCGACGATGGGACGGTGAAGGTTTGGGACACCACGAGCGGCCAGGAAACGCTCACGTTGCAAGGACACACCGGCGCGGTCAACAGTGTGGTGTTTAGCGCGGACGGGAAACGGCTGGCGTCTGCCAGCAGTCATCCGATTTATCACCGCAATCCAGGTGAGGTGAAATTGTGGGATCCCACGAGCGGTCAGGAGACGCTCACGTTGAAAGGGCACACCGGCGGAGTCAGAAGTGTGGCATTCAGCGCGGATGGGAAACGGCTGGCGTCTGCCAGTAACGACGGGACGGTGAAAGTGTGGGACGCGCGTCCGTGGACTCCGGAGTTGCGAGCGGAGCGTGAGGCTCTGAGCCTGATTCACTTCCTGCGTGACCAGGACCAACCCCAGTCCGAATGGCTCAATGTCATCTTGGCGGATCAGACTCTCAGCGAATCCGTCCGCCAACGCGCCCTGCAATTTGCTCGTGAATGGAAATAACTTTGGAGTGCAGCGATCCGAGCCGCAGCTTTTCAAAGTACGTTGTCGTGAAGCGACAGGACGACTTCGCTCGCGACGGCAAATCGCGGTTTCAGGCATGTCCAACCCGCGGCAGATTCAAATCGTTTGCGAAACTTTTCGCTGGCAATGCAAAACGTCAATCGTTCCATCCGATGCAATACAGATGCCGCTCGCCGCGAAGATAAATGTGCTGACCATCGGTAATCGGCGGCGAGTACGTCAGCGTCTCTTGAGCCGGCAGCGGCAGGTGGCGGTCGAGCACCGTGTCGAGACGGTTACGAGCGACCTCGCGGTACTCGCGGCCCGGTTCGATCACGACCGTCGTCCCTTGATTGTCGCAGAGGTAGATGTGCTTACCGATCAGCGTGGGGCTCGCCGCGACGGGCACCGAGTTGTAGTGGTGAAAGCCGCGCAGCTTGAGGTCTCGCCAATAGATCATTTTCTTTTCGGCGATGTCGGACACGAACAGGTTGCCGTAGATATCGATCTGATAGATCAACCCTTCCCACACCAGCGGCGAGCCGGCGGTCCAACGATCGATCCAGCCGCCGTCCGGTTTGCGATTCACCTCGGGAGTTGTGCCGATGGTCGCGACGTGATTCGGTTTCCAGGTCTCGCTTTCGCAACCGGTGAAGTCGAAGACGTTGATCTCGTTGACTCCGTACCGTGAGGCATACATCGTCTCGCCGAGAACCACCGGCGGTGCCCAGCCTTGATCGCCCGTCGTGAGACCTCGCGGCCGGAACAGGAGATGTCCGTCGCTGGGCCGAATGATCTCGCCAGCTTGAGTGACGACAACATCTTGTCCCGCCAGCTTCGCTGCCAATACCGCCGCGACGTTCTTGTTGATGCGATGCTGAGTCCATTTCAATTTGCCGGTCTCGGCATCGAAGCCGAACAGCTTGCCGAAGAACGCCACGAAGACTCCGTCCGCCAGTGCCGGCGACGAGCCGTAGACGATGTGATCCGTGTCCACTCGCGTGATCCACTTCCGCTGGCCGTCGAGATCAAAACACGCGGCCACACCCATGCCGTTCCAGACGAAGATGTGCTTTCCGTCGGAAAGAGGCGTCGGCATCGTGAATCCAACGATGCCGAAGTGAGCCTCGAAGTGATCATTCGCCGGCACGCTGAATCGTGCTTCGTCGATTTCGATCAGTGTCTTTTGAATTTTGGCGCGCAGTTTGGTCCGTTTCACGCGGTCAGTTTCGTTTTTCAACTCGGCAAGCAACGGATCGACGCGCGATGCGAACTCCGGCTTCGTGGCCTTCTGCGCCGATGTCAGAGCCTCGTAATAATTGGTCGTCTCCGACCACAGCATCATGCCGGTGTTTTTATCGAAGCACAGCAACTCATCCGGTTCGGCCATGACGAAGATGCGGTTGCCGACGACGATCGGAGTCGATGTGCTGCGGCCCGGAAGCTCGGACATCCAACGGATGTTTTTCGTTTCGTACGGCACGCTCGGCGGGTCAATGATCCGCAGATGGCAGCGCATGTCGGTGTGGCCGGTGATGCGCGGACTGCTCAGCTTCAGAAGCAAGCGATTCCAACCGGGCTTGAGTTCCACGTCGAAGCGCGGTGCTTTCGCGACCTGATGATTCAATTCGATCTTGCTGAGGTTCGTGTAGAAGCCCAGCCCCATCGCCCGTTTCGGCTGCCGATAGACCTCGCGGCCGTTGAGCCACGCCTTCAGCCCCTCTCCATGATCGACCACGATCCGTGCCGGCCCGCCGCGCGGCGAGAACAAATAGGTGTGAGCGTACGCCACTTGGTTGAGCTTGAACCCGACCGCTTTGCCGACATCCAGCCACGGCACCTCCGCCGTCCCAAACTGCATCGGATCGTCGGCGGGAGACGTCAGTGTCTTCCACTCCTGTTCCGCAACTTTGTCACCGACCGACGGCTCGATAGGCACCTCGCCATTCAACGCATCGTCGTCGAAGTTCTTCTCCGAATCACCGACCGGAAATGGTCCGATCACCAGCCACTCACGAATCAAGCCCTTCTCGATGCCTGTCGCCTCGCCGATACCGGAGTTTGCAGGCCGGCCCGCCTGACAGCGCAGCCCTTCTGTGGCCCCGTGCGGAATCCGTGACCACTCGACCGGAGCCTTCGCGTCTGGCCACAAGCCCGTCTGATTGCCTCGCCAGCCGCTGATCGGCTCGGTAGCAGAAGTGACCGCGAGCATGCCAAGCAACAACAGACACGATGCCGTGAGCGTTCGCATTGCCAACTCTCCCGAAAGAAACCGGAAAGAGAAACATGGCATCGCATTGCACCGGCTCATCTCCGGTCCCGCAAGTTCGTGAAGAGAATCCGTGCAAACGAAAACACCCTCGAAGGAGTTTCGAGGGTGTCTTGCTGCTTTGGACGTCAGAAATTCGTGATTACTTGTTGATGCGGAAGCTCACCGACCAGCCGCCTCGATTGTGGTGTCCATTCGGAGGCAACACTTTCGGAACCACAACAGTCGGAGCCGGAGGAAGAATCACCCGTGCCGGTCTCACAGGCACCGAAGTCAGCACGACCAGTTTTCGTTCCATGTCTTCCAAGGTGTTCTCCATCGTGCGCAACAAGTGGATCAAGGAGCGGATGTCCGATTCGGAAGGACCAACGCAGTCGAACCGCGACTCAAACCGACTGCCGTATCGACCAGTCGAGAATCGAGACTCACACGCCGGACGAATCTCTGCCACATGATCCTTCAACTCGCAAACGAGCTTGCACAGGTTCTTCGCCTTCCAAGCCATCACCTGCAAGCCGCTGTTGTGCTCGGCGATCTCGTGGATGTCATCGACCAATCGCGACATGTCGCGAGCGTCGGCCGCCATCTCACGAGCCATCGGGCCAGTGCGGAAGTCGGTGCTCAACGTGCGGTTCACTCGGTTCATTTGCCATTGCAAATCGTGAGCGAGATCCGTCAGCCCTGTGCGATGGTCGGCGAAAGCCGTCTCGCCGATCAGGCCCACAACAGTCAGCATCAGGGCGGTGGTCGAGACGAAAGTTTTCATGACATGCTCCTTGTTCGTTGGTTTCCTGTGGTCTGCTTCAGCCGTCGTTTGTGTTGCGGCTGACGTGCCACGAGAAAGGCAAGGAGCGTGCCAATCCGTTGGCAAGTGTCTCTGGCCTGAGACAACGGTTTGAGCGGCCGTCGAAATGCGATGCGGCATCGTGTTACGTCGAAGTCGGCCGACTTTGCCGACCCACGTTACGTCATCAAAGCGAGCCGAGTGTCCTCATTCTGAGTTCGACGATTATTTCACCTCAACCAACGGCTTGCCGAGCACGTCGAACTTCGGAGTCACTCCCAACCCTGGCTGCGTGCTGGCGGACATTCGGCCGTTGGCTCGGTGCGGCGCGCCGTCGGCGAAGCTGACCGTCACATAGCTGTTGAAGTCGGTCGTCGTGAACAGGAACTCGGTCGGCGTGCTGTGAGCCAAATGGCTGATCGCCGCGGTGACGATGTCGCCGCCCCAACTGTCTTCGATGGTCATGGCGACTCCCAGCGACACGCACAGGTCGCGAGCCTGCCGAGCTTTCGTCAGGCCGCCGAACTTGCTGATCTTGATGTTGACGACATCCATCGCTCGGTCGGCGTGGCCGCGCAGCAGCACGTCCAGCGAGTCGATGTTCTCGTCGAGCACGAACGGATGATCGCAGTGCTGGCGGATCGTCAGACACTCTTCGTAGGTGCGGCAGGGTTGCTCGATGTAGACGTCGATGTCGCGCACCGCTTTGACGACTCGCATCGCGTCGTGCATCAGCCAGCCGGTGTTCGCATCGGCGATCAAGCGGTCTCCGGGTTGAAGCTGCGCGGAGACGGCTCGGATGCGTTCGATGTCCGTGTGCGGATCGCCGCCGACTTTCAGTTGGAAGCGGCGATAGCCGTCGGCTCGATAGCCGGAGACTTTGCTGGCCATGACTTCGGGAGCCTCCTGCGAGATCGCTCGGTACAAACCAAAGTCGTCGCCGTAACGTCCGCCGAGCAACACGCACACCGGCTGTCCGGTCGCCTTGCCGAGGATGTCCCAGCAAGCCATGTCGATCGCCGACTTCACATAGGCATGACCTTGCAGCGCGGCGTCCATGCGACGATTGAGTTTGCTCAACTGCGTCGGGTCTTCGCCGAGCAGATGCGGTCCAAGTTCTACGATCCCGGCCCTCGCTCCCGCCGCATACGCCGGCAAATAGAACGGGCCGAGCGGGCAGACCTCACCGTAGCCGGTGATCCCGGCGTCGGTCTCGACGGCGACGACGGTGCTGTCGAACACCGACACCGATTTGCCGCCCGACCATTTGTAGGTTCCCTCGTACAACGGCAGGTCCACACGATAGGCCAGAATGCGAGTGATCTTCATGGGGTTCCTTCGGAGTGCGGTGTGTCAGCACCGCTTTGGATTTCGGCGAAGCCGCTTTTCTGTCGGCGAGTCGCGATTCAGTAGCGAAGAAATTAGAAAGCGGCTGTGCCGCAAATGAAAGCGGTGCTGACACACCGCATTCCAAAGGGGCATCGTGCTGATTCTCAACGCTGCTGATATTCGCCAAGCCTTGTCGATGCCGCTGGCCATCGACGCGATGAAGCAAGCCTTCGCCGCCTTCAGCGACGGCAAAGCTCTCGTCCCGCCGCGAATTCATTTGCCGATTGCTCAGCACTCTGGCATCAGTCTGATCATGCCGTCGTTCGTCGATGGCAACACGACGGCAGAGCAAGCGCTCGCGGTCAAAGTCGTCTCGCTGTTCGACGGCAATCAGGCTCGTGGGCTTGCTCGCATTCAAGCGGCGGTTGTGGTGCTGGAGCCGGATACTGGCCGGCCGATTGCGCTGCTCGACGGCGCGATGCTCACCGCGATTCGCACGGCGGCGGCCAGTGGAGCGGCGACTGATCTGCTGGCTCGGCGCGACTGCCGTACCGCGGCTCTCTTCGGAGCCGGAGTTCAGGCCATCACACATTTGTTTGCGATGTGCGCGGTGCGACCGATCGAAAAAATCTTCATCTGCGGTCGCACGCCGAGCAAAGTCGCGGCATTGATCGCCGAGTTCGCGGGACGCCCCGCCATCCCGGCGGAACTCATCGCGGCCGATTCGCCTCGGCAAGCACTCGCCGACGCCGACATCGTGTGTTGCACGACAACCTCCAAGGAACCGATCTTCGACGACGCTGATCTCAAGCCTGGAACTCACATCAACGCGGTCGGCTCGTACACGCCGCAAGCTCGTGAGGTTCCGCCGGAAACCGTGCGTCGCGCGTTGGTCGTCGTCGATAGCCGACAGGCCGCCTGGGAAGAGGCGGGGGATCTCATTCAGCCGATGCAGGCCGGCTTGATCGGTCGCGAACACATCCACGCGGAACTCGGCGAATTGGTGCTCGGACGCCAGACCGGACGGAGCGACGATCGGCAAATCACGTTTTTCAAATCGGTCGGCCTGGCCGTGCAAGACGCGATCGCCGCAAAGGTCGCCTTGGAGAACGCCGCGCGGCTGAAGCTGGGCCAAGAGGTGGCGTGGTGAGCAGAAGAAGCAATGCAAAGTGCAGTCTTCACCCTGCACTTTGTACTGCTCCCTCGAAATCCAACGTCTGGGGCCTAATGGCCACCGGCTCGTCAGACGTGACAGGAGACGCGCCTAGCGATCACAACTTGGCAAGCGATTCTGGTGGCGATAGTTTGGTGCCTGTATCAATCGCCGCACTCAAAGTCACTATCTTGAGCCGATCGCGTTCTCCAATCCTGCAGCCTTCACCCAACGACTTGCCGCCAAGCATGAACAACACTGAAACGCTCTTCCCCAGTTTTCGGACGCTCTATTGGCAAGACTTCACGATTCGGAGGGCGTTCAATGGGATGATCGGCGGACTGATTCTGGCTGCGGGCATCTGGTGGATGATTCAACCGGTCCCCAACGCGCTGCCGCAACCGGAGCCGCCTCCGGAGGTGGTTTATGGCCCGTGGGTGTGCGTGGGTGGGATCGTCTTTTCCGTTCTGGCGGGCATCGTCTTGATCCGCCGCTTCCTGCTCGTGAAAGAAATCCTCAGCCACGGCATTGCCGTCAAAGGGACCGTCGAGGACGTGGATGTCTATGTCGCGACCCATCGCGAAACGGGTTCAAGTACGACCACAACCACTCGTTCTTATCACGTCACGTTTCGTTACGAAGTGCAGGGTTTCGAGCAGAAGCTCCGCGTCAAGCTGTTCCTCTCACCGGGCACTTACGGCCTCAAGAAAGAGGGTGAGGTTGATCTGATCGTCTTGGAGTCGGCACCACAGAAGCCGCTCATCCGTTCGGTCTATCTGGGACGCACTGGCGGCGTTTAGCCGCAACGCCATCGGCGTGCGCGGGAGCCGTGCTGTTGCACGCGCCCACGCCGATGGCGTTGGGGTTAAACATTGCTCAGGCCCCCACCCGTGGCACTTTGAACCGTTATCCCTCATTGCAATCCTCGCCGAACGCATCACGGAGACAAAGTCATGGCAAAAAAATCGACATCGACGAAGGCGACGAAAAACAAACCAGCAAAGGCCAAGACGACACCCGCTCCGACGAAGAGCACGGCCATGACTCTGGAGGAAACCCTCCGACAACTTGAGTCGCTGGGCAACGCGGCCGTGCGTGCGCAAAACGCCAAGGGCGGGCCTTTGGGAAGCGGTGCCGGGGACAATCAGTTCGGCGTCTCACGCGGAGACGTTCGGAAACTGGCCAACAAGATCAAGACCAATCACGAATTGGCACTGTCTCTGTGGAAAACCGGAAACATTGACGCCCAGTTCCTGGCGACGCTCGTGATCAATGTCCAACTTCTGTCGGCCGCTGACATGGAGCGACTCGTGAAATCGACCAGTTGGATCTGGGTGGCCGACTGGCTCTACTCCTATGTCTTGAAGGAGCACGCTGACAAAGAAGCTCTTCGCCAGAAATGGATGACATCGAAGGACCGCTGGACGGCCCGCGCCGGCTGGCAACTGACGGCCGGGCGAGTCGTGAAAAGCCCCGAAGGACTCGACCTCGCAGCGTTACTCGATCGCATCGAGAAGGAGTTGGCCGCCGCCGTCCCCGAAGTTCGCTGGACGATGAACATGTGCCTGGCGGAAATCGGCATCCACTTCCCCAAACACCGCAAGCGGGCGCTCGCGATCGGTGAGAAGTTGGGAATCTATCGCGACTATCCCTGTTCCAAAGGGTGTACCTCACCCTTCGCCCCGATCTGGATTAACGAAATGGTGCGTCGGCAGGGGTGAACCATCGAACGGTGCGTCGCACAGGAAGGCGAGTGCAAAGTGCAGAGTGAAGACTGCAAAGTGAAAAGTGCCAAACGCCGCTCATCCATTTTGCACTTTGCACTCGTTACTCTGCACTTTGCACTGCCCCTCCAAATGCAACGTCCGGGCGTGCCTGGCGACCCCAACTTGGCAAGCGATTGTCGTGGCGATAGTTTGACGTCTGCATCAACCGCCGCATTCAAAATCGCGACCTCGAAAGGCCGCGTGCGGCACAATTTACTTTCGACCACGAAGAGCGCAGAGAGCCAGGCAATGGGCTGGTCCCGAAACACCAATCTCGGCTGCCACACATGCAAGCGGCGGTTCGTCGGCAGCGGGCACAAGCGGGGCGGTTCGTGGGACGAGGCGAAGGATGCCGGCTGGGTACTGATGATCCGAAGCACGCTCGGCAAGTGGATTTGGCTGTGCCCGACCTGCGCCCGTAAGCACGCGGACACCAAGTTGCCCCTCGACGCCCCGCAGAAGAATCGCAAGTAGTCCAAACTTTGTGGCACACCAAGGCAGTCGGAAAGAAATGAAATCCTCAAAATCCAATTCCGTTGGCGAAGATTTCGCCTCGAAGCCGAAGGCCAAGGGCACGTCGCGCGCCAGCAAGCCACGCAAGTCGGCCATCAAGTCCAAGTCACCGACGAAGGCAGACGCGAAGGCGGATTGGCGCGGGGAGACCTTGGCTCATATCCGGGCGCTGATCCTGGAAGCCGACTCCGAGATGATCGAGGAGGTGAAATGGCGGAAGCCGTCGAATGCGATGGCCGGGGTTCCGGTCTGGTCGCACAACGGGATCGTCTGCACCGGCGAGACGTACTCGAAGGTTGTGAAGCTCACGTTCGCCAAGGGAGCCAGCCTCCCAGACCCCTCGCGCCTCTTCAATTCCAGCTTGGAAAGGAACACGCGCCGGGCGATCGACATCCACGAAGGAGAGAAGATCAACGCGACCGCGTTCAAGACGCTCATCAAGACGGCGGTGGCCGCGAATGGCGCGGCAACCTCTTTGAAGAATGACCGTAGGGTGGGACCAGCGGCGCTTCGCCGCGCCGGCCCACCATCTTCGACCGTGAACATTGCTGGTGGGCCGGCGCTCGAAGCGAGCTTGTCCCACCCTACGAATCCAACGACGAAGAAGACCAAGCCGAGCAAGTTGCAAAAGAACGAGAAGGGCGTCGTTCTCCTTTCCGGCGGCAATCCTCAGATTGCGAAGGCCGATGGCGACGCGCCGGTGCAGGCTTACATCGCGGCGATGCCGGGTTGGAAGCATGACATCGGGCGCTGGCTCGACGACCTCATCGTGCGCACGCTGCCTGATGTGCAAAAAGCCGTGAGGTGGAACTCGCCGTTCTATGGTGTCGAAGGCCAAGGTTGGTTCCTCGGAGTTCATTGCCTCACGAAGTACGTCAAAGTGACTTTCTTCCAGGGCCTGTCGCTGCGACCGATCCCGCCTGGCGGCACTCCGAAAAGCAAGGACGCACGCTGGATCGACATTTACGAAGACGACGTGCTCGACGACGCGCGGATGGCGACTTGGGTGAAGCAGGCCGCCGCATTACCCGGCTGGGATTTTGGCCAACAGTCCTGACCTCGTTCTCGCGAAGACCAGTCCTCCGTGGACGGATGCCGTTGACGTGGTTACGACATGAGTCCTATTTCCATCCCGAACTGGATGAATACGGAGGCTCTTGATGTTGAGAAATCTTGCGTCGGCTGCGGCCGTGCTGATTGGTGTGATTTCGGTTGGATTGTCGGCAGAGAAATCGACTGTACCACCGCTGGTGGTGGCGCATCGCGGGCTGTTGAAGCACTCGCCAGAAAACACGCTGTCGAATTTTCGAGCGTGCTTGGAACTGCGAATCGGATTCGAGGTCGATGTCCGCCGCAGCCAGGATGGCGTCTTGGTCTGCGTGCATGACGACACGGTCGATCGCACGACAAATGGCCGCGGTGCGGTCAGTACGTTGATGCTCAATGAGCTCAAACAGCTTGATGCGGGTGCTTGGTTCGGAGCGGCGTTTCGTGGCGAGCGGATTCCGACGTTGAACGAAGTCGTGTCGATGATCAAGCAGCAGGGCCGCGAGCGAGCATTGATCGCGGTCGATCTCAAGGCACAGAACATCGAAGCGGACTGCGTGAAGGCGGCGAAAGCCAACGGAGTGCTCGGCCAGTTGTTGTTCATCGGCAATGCGATCGACGATCCGCTGGTGCGTCGCAAACTGCGAGTGGCCGATGCCTTTACGCATGTCGCGTGTCTGGCTCAAACGGCGAAGGACTTAGAGGCAGCGATCAACGACAAGGATTCCGATTGGGCGTACCTGCGATTCGTCCCCTCGCGAGACGACGTTGATCGCATTCACAAGGCGGGCAAGCGAGCGTTCATCGCCGGGCCGACGGTGGTCGGCATTGAACGGACCAATTGGCAAGCTGCGATGTTGGCCGGCACCGACGGGATGCTCACGGACTACCCACTCGAATTGGCGGCGGAGATTCGCGATGCCTCACAGACGCCCGATCAGCGGTTCGAGCAGCTCGCAAAACGCTACATCGACGAGTCACCAGCTCTGTCGCCGATTGGCGCGACGACGCTCGGCGACCATCGGTTCGACTCGGCCGTGGACGAAATCAGCGACGCGGCGCGGCAACGCGAGCGGACATTTTATCAGCGGTTTCTCAGTGAACTGGAGAAGCTCGAAAAGAAGTCGCTCAGCCGTGAGAACCAAGTCGATTCCCAACTGCTGACGCAGCAACTGCGCGGCGATCTGTGGCGTCTGGATGTGCTTCAGGAGTGGGCTTGGAATCCGGTCGCGTACACGCAGCTCACGGGCGGTGCGATCTACGGCTTGATGGCTCGCGAATTCGCTCCGATCGAAAAACGGCTGATGCACGTTGCCGACCGGCTCGAAAAGCTGCCGAAGTTGTACGAGCAGATTCGCGGAACGCTCGACGCCAAACGTGTCCCGCCGATTCATGCCGAGACAGCGGTCAAACAGAACCGAGGACTGATCAGCATTCTTGACAACATGGTCAAGCCGCAGATGGGCAAGCTGAGCGAAGCCGATCGCGCGCGGCTTGAAAAGGCGATAACAACGGCGACCGATGCCGTTGAGCAACATCAGAAATGGCTCGAAAAAGAATTGCAGCCGAATGCCCAGGGCAACTTTCGCATCGGACCGAAGCTGTTCGATGCGAAGCTGGAGTTCTCGCTGGGCAGCAAGCTGTCGCGTCCGGAGATTCGCGACCGCGCCGAATTTGAACTGCGCCGCGTCCGGGCCGAGATGTACTCCATCGCTCGTGTCGTGATGCTCAAGGCCGATCCGAAATCCGCGAACGAGGTTCCCGAAAAACCGTCCGCCGAACAACAGCAGAAAGTGATCGTGGCCGCGCTCGAGAAAGCGTATGCCGAGATTCCCGCTCGCGACGGCATCGTGGACTTCGCCAAGAAGTCGCTGGAAATGACGACCGAGTTCGTGCGGAAGCACGACCTCGTGACGATTCCGCCGGACCCGCTCGACATCATCCTCATGCCGGAGTTTCAGCGCGGCGTGTCGATCGCCTACTGCGATTCGCCAGGGCCGCTCGATGTCGGACAGAAGACGTATTACGCCGTCTCACCGATCCCTGACGATTGGACCGAGAAGCAAGTCGGCTCATTCCTGCGGGAGTACAACTTCCGCTCGATCCACGACCTGACGATCCACGAAGCGATGCCCGGCCATTTTCTTCAGATCGCGCACTCCAACCGCAGCCCGCGCCGCCTGCGAGCACTGTTGTCGTCCGGCACGTTCGTCGAAGGCTGGGGCGTCTACTCCGAACAACTCATGTCCGAGGAAGGCTTCCTCGACCGCGATCCGCTGATGCGGTTGATCGCGCTCAAGTGGTACTTGCGAGGCGTCGCCAACTCGATCCTTGACCAAGCCATCCACGTCGATGGCATGAATCGCGAGGACGCGATGAAGCTGATGGTCCACGACACGTTCCAAGAGGAACGCGAAGCCGCGTTGAAGTGGATTCGTGCTCAACTCACGAGCACGCAACTCTCAACGTACTTCGTCGGCTACCAAGAACACCGCGACCTCCGCACCGCCGCAGAAAAAGCCTGGGCCGACAAATTCACGCTCAAACGCTACCACGACGGCACGCTGTCCTTCGGCTCACCGCCAGTGCGGTTCGTGAAGGCGCTGCTGCTGGATGAAGCGATTCCGGAGTGATCGTGCGATCCAACGCCAATTCGAAGAGCGTAGGATGGACGCCCTCGGCCGTCCGTGCTTGAGGACGAAGCCATGCAGGACGGCCGAGGGCGGCCATCCTACATTTGAAGGGCGGCTTCACGCTGTTCAGCACGAGTGGGGCGTTGATTCGGCATCGCAGACTCAAGGATGAAACTCAGTCATCCGGCATCGTCAGTCGCACGTTGACGTACGCGGAAAGGCGGTAGCCGACTTGTTCTTCGTCGCCGATGACGGCGTCGGCTCCGGCTTGTTCGAATTCGGCGAGATGCAGTTGGTATCGCGAGCGGACAACGGTGTGAGCTTGCGGGGCGATTTGTTGGACCGTCTGCAAGACGGTCAGC
Organism: uncultured Planctomyces sp.; assembly: GCA_964539995.1. Classification (GTDB taxonomy): domain Bacteria; phylum Planctomycetota; class Planctomycetia; order Planctomycetales; family Planctomycetaceae; genus SXKJ01. The sequence continues at coordinate 9,225 of CAZILR010000013.1, read as the reverse complement.
GCGGCGGATCGGGAGGGGAGCGTGATGACCACGATCCGCGCGTCGCGGACATGAGCATGTTCCAGAACCTCGAACTGCGTCGCGTCGCCGATCTGGCCGATGAGGCCCAGCGACTCGGCGAGCAGTTTGCCTTGCGGGTTCACATCGACCACGAGCACTTTGTGCTCTTTGCCCGCGAGCGCTCGGCCGACGGCTTGCCCGGCGGGGCCGAAGCCGATGATGAGCACGTCCGGGTGAAAGTGTTCAGACTCGGCCGGTGCGGACGCTGGCGAGGCGGACTTGCGGCGTCGTTCCAGCCAGTTGCCAGCGGCGGGAGCGAACGCCACTAGGTACGGTGTCACGAACAACGTCGCGATGGTGGCGGAGACGACCGCCATGTGGACTTCTTTCGACACAACGCCTCCTTCGCGGCCCGCGGTCCCTAGCACGAACGCGAACTCGCCAACTTGCGAGAGGCACAGTCCCGTGGCCAGCGCGACGGAATGCGATTGGCCGATCCTGCGGAGAATGCCCCAGACGACCGTGGCTTTGAGCGCGATGATCAGCGCGGCAATGCTCAAGACGAACGGCAAGTGCTTCACGAGCCAGACCGGATCGGCCACGATACCGACCGCTCCGAAGAACAACGTCAGCAACACGGTGCGCAGCGACGAGACATCTGCTCGCAGTTGCACGGCGAACGGCGAACTGCCGAGAAACATCCCCGCGATGAAGGCTCCGAGCGCCGGAGACAGCTTCACGGCATGAGCGGCCCACGACGCTCCGAGGCCAACAACGATGGCCAGTACGACGGTCAGTTCACGGTTCTGCTCGACCGTCATCGCATGCAAGGCCCGGACGGCGACTTGATTGAGCAGGACATACAACGCGGCAATCAAACCGCTGGCCAACGCCAGAATCTTCGCCAGCGACA
>CAZILR010000013.1:0-8212 GCA_964539995.1 uncultured Planctomyces sp. | reverse complement strand
ACCAAAGTTCCCAGCACAACGGTCGCCACGACTTGAACGGCTCCGCTGAGCAGCGTCCGACTGCCGAGGCTCATCAAGCGACGCCACGAGAACTCCAGGCCCAGGCTGAAGAGCAAGAGCGCGACGCCAAGTTCGGCGATGGCCTCGATGTCATGCTCAGCGTGCAGCAAATCCAGGCTGCCTGGCCCGCCAAGGATCATCCCCGCCGTCAGATACCCAACGATGGGACTTTGCTTGAGCCACGAACAGACGGTGCCCAGGATCAGACACGCTCCGAGCAACAGCACGATTTCCAAAAGTAGTTTCCACGAATCCATTCGGCGATGATCTTTCGTTGGCAGTCCATTGACGAGGGCACTTGTAAAGTAGCCGTCATCGCTCCGCGTGACGAGCCTTTGTCGTTCGGCCGTCGAATTGTCGAGAACGTCCGTTGATTGTTGGATGTCGATTCGCGGAAGGCTCATCACGCAGGAGCGTGATGGCTACAGAGATTTGAAGCCGACGGTCGCTACCCGCGCACCGGATCGTTCTGCGTCCAGGGTGGCGGACAAGCGGCATCAAGTTGTTTGAGGTGATCGGTCGAAAGTTTGACTCCGGCGGCGGCAATCGCGTCTTCGATTTGGGCGAGATGTTTGACGCCGACGATCGGAGACGTGACCGCCGGTTGCGTCAGCGTCCACGCGAGCGCGAGTTGCGACATCGGCACGCCGAGTTCTTTCGCGACTGTTTCCGCGCGTTCGAGCCGATCGAACACGGGGTCTTCGAGCTTCCAAATCCAATCGGGCTTCTCGGCCGCTCGCGAGTCAGACGGCGGGGGCTGACCGCGTCGGTACTTGCCGGTCAACAAGCCGCTTTGCAATGCCTGATACGGAGTCACTCCAATGTTGTGCTTGCGGCAGAACGCGAGGTCGTGATGGAACTCGCGCCGCAGCAGACTGAGCGGAATCTGCGACGAGACGACTCGCGGCCAGCCGTGTCGTTCAGCCAGCCAGAGGCTTTCGCAAATCTGCCAGCCGTAATGATTCGACAGGCCGAGGTATCGCACCTTGCCCGCCTTCACCGCTTGATCGACCGCCGCCAGCGAGGTCTCCAACGGCACTTCACGATCCGGCCAGTGCAGAATGTAGAGGTCGATGTAATCGGTCTTCAGCCGCTGCAAACTGCGATCGACCTCGCGCAGGATGTGCGTCGCTGACAAGCCTCGATCCTGCGGCCCAGGCCCGACGGGAGCACCGACTTTCGTCGCGAGGATCGCTTTGTCGCGACGACCGACGAGCGCCTTGCCGACGATCTCTTCGGCGACACCACCGGGGCTGCCGAGGAATCGCTTGTAGCCTTCATAGACGTTGGCGGTATCGATGAAGTTGATGCCACGATCCATCGCGGCGTGAATCAACTTGATCGAATCGGCCTCACCGACCGGCGCGCCGAACGTCATCGTCCCCAAACAAATCGGTGACACTTGCAGGCCGCTCGCACCAAGGTTGCGGTATTGCATAAAGGTGGTTTCCTTTCGAGAAGTTTTTGAATGGAATCTGGAGTGCGAAGTTCAACGTCCTCGAAGAGCAACGTCAGTGCAGAGTGAAGAATGTCGGACACTTCTCATCGGTAAAACACTTTGCACTTTGCAGTCTTCACTCTGCACTTTGCACTGTGCGATTACCGGCAACGAATTGCCGAACCGGTTCCTTCACTTCCGAATCTTCACGGCAACGGCGTTTTGCTGCGGCTGCCCCGGAGTGCTGCGGCCGTCGGCGACCTGTTTTTCGAGCAGCTTTGTCAGGCGTGCGACAGTCTCTGGATGTTTGTCTTGCAGGTTTGTTTGCTCGCCGATGTCCGTGCTGAGATCGAAGAGTTGATTTGGCGGCAGGTCGGCGTCCTTCATGCCAGGACGCGGATTGCTCCAACCTCCGGAACCGGGACACAGCGCGAGCTTCCACGAGCCGTCGCGAATCGCGAACGAACCGTTGATCGAATGACTCACAAGCGTCGTTCGCGCGGGCTTGCCGGTTTGACCGAGCAACGTCGGAAGAAAGCTGACGCTGTCCTCGGCCGCGTTGTCGGCGAGCTTCGTTCCGACAATCTCGGCGACAGTGGCCGTGACATCGACGAGACAGGTGAGTTGGTCGGTTTTCGATCCGGCCTGCACGCGACCCGGCCAGCGGACAATAAACGGAACGCGGTGCCCCCCTTCGTAGATGTCGGCCTTGTGACCACGAAAGAGGTGGCTGGGGTTGTGCCCCTTCGCGAGCAGTTCGTCGAACTTCGCTTGTGGCGAGCAGCCGTTGTCGCTGGTGAAGATGACGAGGGTGTTGTTGGTCAGGCCGTTGCGATCCAGCGTGTCGAGTAGCTGACCGATGGCGAAGTCCTGCTGCATCACGAAATCGGCATACGGATTCAGCCCGCTCTTGCCGAGCCATTCGCCTTTCGGATGAATCGGCGTGTGCGGTGAGGCGTACGGCAGGTAAATGAAAAATGGTTTGCCTTGTTTGGCGTCGGCCGCGTGGCGGTCGATGATTTCCATCGTCTTCTTGGTCAAGTCGGGCAACACGTCGGCGTCGTCGAATCCGGGAGCGGCCGGGCCGATCCGCGTCATCGGCTTGCCTCGCCCGAACATCAGCTCGAAGCCGCGATCCTCCGTCGGCGGCTTCACGACGCGGTCGTTTTCGATGTAGGTGAACGGGACCATGTCGAGCGACGCGCTGATCCCGAAATACTCATCGAAGCCGACGCTCGTCGGGCCGTTCTTGATCGGCTGCGAGTAATCGACATTGAAGACCTGCTCACGCGGTTCAATGCTCAGTTCGCTGACGTCCTTGCCTGGCTTCTTGACCCAATCCATGCCGAGATGCCACTTGCCGACGCACGCCGTGTGATAGCCCTGCTGCTTCAACATCGACGCGATTGTCATGCGGCCCGGCTCGATCAGCCGAGGGCTTAGCCCACCGAGAACGTGGCTTTGCAGCTTTGTCCGCCAGTTGTACCGCCCCGTCATCAGGCCGTACCGCGTTGGCGAGCACACCGCTGACGACGTGTGCGCATCGGTGAAGATCATCCCTTCGCGAGCCAGCCGATCCATGTTCGGCGTCGCGATCTTGCCCTCTGGGTTGAGGCACTTCACATCGCCATAGCCGAGGTCATCGCACAGGATCAGCAAGATGTTCGGCCGCGATGGCTCTGCGGAAAATCCGTTTTGGAGAGCACCGACAATCACAGCGAATAACACAAATTGAGAGAACCGGAGAAGGCTGGAAAACATTGTGAATGTCCAATGAGTAAGAGTGATCGCCGCCCCAAAACAACAGGCAGATTCACGCGGATGAAGAGGGTAGCTCGGACACGGTTGAATCGGAATTCAACGACGTCACTCGAAAACGCTCGATGGCCATGAGTGAGCCGTCCGTCAGCGATGACATGGTCGCGCGCGGGCAAGCGATTGCGGGGCGACTTTTCTTGATCGTCAAGGTCGTCGAGTCATCTCAGTTTGCGATGGAGGGCCAAGCTCGGCTTGCAAAATCGTGCGGAACTCACACAGTTCGCGATGGTGCCTCCGGACGACAACCCAAAGAGTAGGGTGAGTTATGCCAGCTCTTGAACGAGATGTGCTACGAAAACTCGGTGACGGCGAGTCGATTGATTCGATCTGCCAATCGAATGGTTGGACGCGAGCAGACTTCGATGAACGCTGGAAGCGTGAAGCGGCCAGCCGTGCTCCACGCTGCGACGGGCAAGTCGCGGTCGGCATTGAAACCTCCGTGACGATTGAACGAGATCGCTGGGGCATTCCGCACATCTTCGCGGACAACCACCACGACTTGTTTTTCGGCTTCGGCTACTCGATGGCTCAAGACCGGCTCTTTCAGATGGATTACCTGCGTCGCAAAGGGCTCGGCCGGCTGGCGGAAGTGCTGGGGCCGGAGGGCGTGCCGCTGGATTTGGTCGCTCGCACTGTCGGACTGAATCGAATTGCAAAGGAAGAGTGGACCCGGTTGCCGCAGGAGACTCGCGAGTTGCAACAGGCGTTCGCCGATGGCGTCAATGCCTGGATCATGCAATGCGGTGAGCAACGACCGATCGAGTTCGACTTGCTCGACTATCGCCCGGAGCCGTGGTCGCCGATCGACAGCTTGGCGATCGAGAGCGAGTTTCGTTGGTATCTGACCGGCCGCTTTCCAGTCATCGTGATGCCAGAGTTGGCCAAGCGAGTGCTCGGCGACGGGCCGCTGTATCGCGAGTTTCTGCTGGGCGAGGCGGATGAAGAGGCGGTTGTTCCACCGGAAGCGTATCAGCACTTGCGGGAGCAACTCGGTCAGCGTCCGCTCGAAGAGGTCGGCCAGGCGACCGGTGATCCCGAAGGGACTGGCAGCAACAATTGGGTGGTCGCGGGGCGTCACTGCCAAGCTGGAATGCCGATGGTTGCCAGTGATCCGCACATCGCCATCGAAGCGGTCTCGTGCTGGTACGAGGCCCATCTTTGCGGCGGCGACTTCAACGTGGCGGGCATGACCTACGCCGGGATGCCCGCCATCATGTTCGGCCGCAACGAGCGAGTCGCTTGGGGCATCACCAACAACATCTGTTCGTTGCGCGATCTGTATCAGGAGCGAATCGACCCCGAACATCCGAACTGCTTCCAATTCGATGGTCGCTGGGAGCCGGCTCGCGAAGTGGTCGAGACGATCCACATTCGCGGAGCGGAACCGATCTCGCGGACGATTCGTTTCTCTCGCAACGGTCCTGTCGTCAATGAAATCTTGCCGCCGCCGGCAAATGGCGCTGTTCCCGTAGCTCGGACGCCTACGTCCGAGCTATCCGGCAATCGACCGGACGTAGGCGTCCGGTCTACGGAAACAGTACCAGTCACACTCAAATGGCTCGGCATGTATCACGGCGGCTGGCTGACGGCGCTGCTCAACATGGATCGCGCGAAAACGGTTGCCGAGTTCCGTGAGGCACTACGGCCGTGGCATGTGCCGACGTTCAATCTGGTCATTGCCGATATCGCGGGACAAATCGCCGTGCATTGCGCGGGACGCATCCCGCAACGCAAGACGGGCGAACGAGGCTATCGGGCCGGTTGGGATGCTGAGCAACAATGGACTGGGCTCCTGCCGTTCGATTCGATGCCTCATGCCATTGATCCACCGCGCGGTTGGCTCGCATCGGCCAACAATCGGCTGGCAGGGGACGATTATCCGTTTGGGTTGTTCGGAACCTGGACCGCCGGTTATCGAGCCGTTCGCATCCGCGAGATGATCGAGGCCGGCATCGCGAAGTCGGGGGCTCGTAGCGGAACTCGTGAGAGTTCCGATCCGAAATCTCACGAGTTCGGCTACGGCGGCTTCACCGTCGATGACTTTCGGGTCATGCACCACGACACCGTCTCGCTGCGTGCCGTGGCTTGCCTTCCGCCACTGATCGAAGCACTGGCGGGAGTTACTGACCCGCAGATCCAGGCCGCCGTGAAGTATTTGAAAAATTGGGACGGTCACGTCGAGACCGAATTGGTCGCTCCGTCGTTGTTCAACGTCTTCTTCACGTTCTGGTCGAAGTCGGTTGCCGACGCGCACTTCGAGGGCGTCACCGCCGAACTGCTCGCGAAACAGGTCGAGGGAGTTGCCAGCCGCTTGCTCGCAGACGATCCGCACGGTTGGCTGCCCGCTGGCGAGCGACTGCCTCGCATTCGTCGCGTCTTCAGCGACACGCTGGCATTTCTGGCCGAGCGATTCGGCGCGGACATGTCCGCTTGGCATTGGGGCCGAGTGCATCGGATGCCGCTGATGCATGTGCTGTCGGCTCGTGGCGACTTAGCTCAACTACTGAATGAAGGCGGCGGGTCGGCGAAAGGAGACATGATCACCGTCTGCAATACCGGTAGTGGTCCCAACTGGCTCGCAAATTCAGGGGCCGGGTATCGCCTGATCGCCGATCTCTCGTCGAATGATCTACTGGCCGTGGACTGTCAAAGTCACTCCGGCCATCCCGGGACGCCACATTATTCCGACCAACTCGCCGCTTGGACGTCGGGCGAATATCACATCTTGCCACTCAAACGCGAGGCAGTGGCAGAGATCGCCGTTCACCGGTTGCGGCTAAGAGCGGTTCCAGTTCGGATGTAGTGGCAAAAGGTAGCTGAATTCGTGAGACTTCAGGCCGGAACTCTCACGAGTTCCGCTACTGCCAGCTTGGAAACGCTCTGAGTTCGACGAACTGAAAAGTTTGGCAACAGCAACTCACTTTGATGTTGGGGCAAGCCCTGGGGTTGTTGTTGCCGCCCCTGGAGTCAGTTTTGTGGAATCATTGTTTGCAGGCATGGGAGAAATCTGCGTCGCTTTTCCAGTCGCTTTCAATTCGATCGCCACTTTATCGCCCGCTTTCACTTCCACTTTGCACGCAGCCACTGGCGGAACTGGAGTGAGTGTCATGACGTCTGCCAACAGCGAGACATCGTAGGTTCCAACGGGAATCCCATCACCATCGACATAGGTCCGAAAAGTAACACTGCCTGACGCATCAACAGTTCCCTTAGCCGCAGGTTTGCTCGGATCCGCAGGGTTTGGTTGCAGCGTCAGGTTGGCTGGTCCAAATGGCTTGCCATCAACGGTCAAAGTCCCTGCAACTTTCACTGTCGGGACACGACTCTCTCCACCACAACCAAGGCACAAAGCGAATGCCACCAATGCCACAGAAATTCGCAAACTCACGGTGTCGTACTCCTGTTTTGTGAAGTGTCGGACAAAAAAACCTACCTGGATCACCTTAAGGATCCAGGTAGGATTAGATCAACAATCCCAAGCCAGTTTCCTTAGTAATTGCCCACCACCATATCCCATCGCGAACCGGACATGGTGTTGAGCGAAGTCCAGACAGTTCCGGTTCCGTATCCGGCGTATCCGCTGGATTGGAACGGAGTCCAATGGATCGTTTCGTTGATGAATCGAACGGCTCCATCGGCCATGACGAAGTGCGCTCCACCTTTGTGGCGGCTTCCAGGACCAGGCCATTCGGAGTTGATCCCGTAGTGGGAAACGTAGAACGGCGACATGATGTGTGGCGAGCCGCTCGGCCACCAGAAGCCATTGGTTGCTCCGCCTGGGTTCAAGAGTTGTCCGGCGTCGTAGCCCAGGGCATCGCCACCACCTCTTGACATGACATAGTTATCGGTTCCATACGCCAAGAGCGCGGCGCGGAAGACTCGCTGGCCCTGCCCCACGCGTGGGAATCCGGCACCGCCGCGTTGTCCACCACCCTGCAAGCCGCAGGAGCTCACTTCACCCACCGCGATCGTTTGCGACGTTCCATCGGTGATGTCCGAAAGCCGCGTGTGCCGTAGCAGATTGAACACTCCCGCGTGCATGTCGAAGCGAGTCCACCAGTCCCAACCCTGCGTTCCGGCATAACTCGTGAAAGCCACCGTACGCGAGTTTTGGTTCGAGTTGGCCGGCAGCGCCGTTCCACCCGCATCGAACAGCTCATCACTCGGGCAAGTCAACGTCGCGAGTTGATAAGATTGGATTGGCTTGCCATTCACCACTTGGTTCAACATCGGCTGATCGAACCTGAGGCCCTTGAACAACGGTGCCTGGTCCATCTGCGGGAGAATGGCCGTGATCCAGGTGGAGTTCCTGGCGGACGTCGCCGCCGGAGAATTGTTTGTTCGGTCGGCGTTGTAGATGTCTCCGGGGAAAGTATTAGCAGACTCCGCATAAGTGTGAAGCGCGACACCGATTTGTTTGAGGTTGTTTTTGCACTGCGAGCGTCGAGCCGCCTCGCGGGCCTGCTGTACAGCCGGCAACAACAACGCAATCAAGACCGCGATGATCGCGATCACCACCAAGAGTTCGATCAGCGTAAAACCACGACGGCGTGCGATTGGCATAGTCCTACTTCTCCATGAAAGATACTGACGAGGTTGATCTTCTGAGGCGAGTCGCCCTCAGGACGCGATGAAACAGGGTAAACCTGACGACAAGATCATAAAACTGGTCGGTCAAACTGCTAGGGGAGATTTTGCTGGAAGCCAGAGATTGTGGAATATCGCCGTTCAATTCTTAAGGCAACCTGAAGGCGCGGCGACGAGTCCCAAAAAGCATCCTTCACAAGGTTGCGCGATCCGTTCTTTGTCCGCCGCTTTTTTTTAATTTTTGTCCGCTTGAACTTGAGGTCAATCTGACGATCACGGCAGTTGCGAGAGTGGTCCCATTTAGACGCG
>CAZILR010000012.1:2596-22256 GCA_964539995.1 uncultured Planctomyces sp. | reverse complement strand
ACAACATCGCTGTTCGATGTTGTCTGGTTCCACGGCCCGTTATCTTTTGTGTACGTCGCCGCCTCATGCGGCGAGACGATTTCGGTTGTTTCAATGTTGAGGTGTCTTGTGGGTGAATTGACTCCAAAAGAAAAGTTTCGCGAGTACCTGCTGACCAAAGGGGAGCGACTGACTCAAGAGCGGTCGATCATCATTGAAGAGGTGTTTGCTCAACACGAGCACTTCGATGCCGAGGATCTGATCGCCAAGGTCGCTCGCGACAAGTCCGGCCGGCGTGTCAGCCGAGCCACCGTGTATCGCGCGCTCAAGCTGCTGGAAGACGCGGGCCTGCTCCGCAAAGTCGCGCGACCCAACGGCAGCGAAGTTTTCGAGCACGACTACGGCTACCCTCAACATGACCATCTGATCTGCGCGAAGTGCGGCGAATTGATCGAGTTCACCAACGAAGCGATCTCCGCGATCGTGGAAAAAATCTGCAACCAACACGGCTTCATCAAGACCGGCCACCGGCTGGAGGTGTACGGCACCTGCGCCAAGTGCAACGCTCCGCCAAATCGCCGCCATCGCAAGTTGGATTTGGTCTGACCGATCCGGCCGAGAGCCGATGGCCGAAAGCCGTTATCCCACTTTTTCGGAACTCGGCGACCGATCATGCCGCAACTCGACACTACGGAACCGCTCGCCGCGTCCGACTCAGTGCGTCAACGAGTCCAGCGCGACTACGAACGCTTCGCGAAGTCCGCATTGCCGACGTCGCTCGAACAGTACCTGCTCGACGAGTACGACCTCGACATGACGGCGGAGTACGCCGGGTTCCCGATCAAGAATCCGTGGGGCAAGGCGTCGGGTCAGTTGTCGATGACGGCTCGGCAGGTCGAAGAGGACGTTGCTGCCGGACTCGGCTTTGTCGTGCTCAAGACAGTCATCGCGCAGGACGAGCAGGGCGGTCAGTCGATGGCGGCGTGGGCGGTCCCCGAAGCTCGCATGGTTGCGGAGCCGATCGTCGGACAATCGGGCGAAGCGGGCTGGACGATCACCTGGAAGGGACGCGGCTGGTGGCAACCGTTCGAGGCGTACTTGCAGTTGATTCGCGATGCGCGGCGAATCGCCGGTGGCACCGGTACGCTGATCGTTCCGTCGTGCAAGTTCCACTTGCCGTCACCGAACGAGCCAGAGTGGCGAGTCGGCGAATATGACTTCACCACTGCGAAGATGCTGGAGGCATTTCAGCCGGGAGCGAGTCCGATGCCGCTCGAAAAGGACTTCAGTCCGACGCTGGCGGGCAGCGACCGATCAGCGGCACAAGCGAAGATTCTCGAATGGTTGCGCGTCGTCCCGAAGCTCATGCGCGAGTCGGCGGCGCGGAGCGGACTCGGTCAGGTTCGCATCGGCATGAAGTTGTTCAATGCTTTGTTCGACGACGGCTTTCAGTTGGAGATGCTCGACGTGATTCACGGTCTGGCTGATCGACCGGACTTCTTCATCTATGCGAATCGGCTGTTTGATCCGAACCGCGAGTTCGACGGCCAGCGCGGGGTCGCGTTCGGCGGGCCGGACCTGAGCGAGCGAAATCTGCGTGTGCTCGATCAATGGCGAGCGACACTAGCCCGACGCGCGAGTTTCGATGCTGCGCATTTCTGCGATTCCGCCCCGAAGGGGCAGCCACATGACAGCCCAGCGAACGGATTCATTTGCGGTTCTGAAGCCCTGAAAAGGCGAGACTTGCAAACCGATCAAGATGGTGTCGCCCCTTCAGGGCTTTCGGACGCATTACGTTCGCAAACCCAGGGCGACACTCCCGATGGTCGCTTGCCCTGGGCTAATTTATTGCTGCCCCTTCGGGGCGAAACACCAAAAAGCGAGAGCGAGCGACCCGCTGGCGAGTCGGCCGGCTCTTCTCAGACGTTGCCGTGGTCGGCGACTGGCAACATCACGACCGGACGCATGGCGGTCGAATACCTGTTGCGCGGTGCGACAAGCTTTCAGTTGCACACGTTCTTCCAGCTTCCCGCCGAGCACTACGCGATGAAGATCGGTAATCGCACACAACGTGCTCTGCACGAACTGCACTTTCATCCGCAAACCGGATTCGTGGTGTGGCTGCATCACTTGGCCAATCAGCGAGGCGTTTCTGATCGACCGATTCGGCTGCTGGAGACCGCTCGCGGTTGATTGTCGGAGCGTTGAGTCGGCGATAGCTTGCTGTTCGAGTTTGTGTCCAAATTCCGCGTGATCTTGGGAGGCAACCATGAATCGTTGGCTGTGGGCGGTGTGTTCGTGCTTGATCCAATTGGCTGTTGTCAGCGCGGAGGATTTACCGAAGCCGACCGGTGACGCGATTGTCTCGCCGGATGCGAAGCTCGAACACCTTTTCACTCGCACCGTGAAGATCGAAGGTGGACTGACCGAAGGCCCGGCTGTCGCGCCGGATGGGTCGATCTATTTTTCGGACATCCCGATGGGGACGGACAAAGGGATGATCCTGCGGTTCGATCCCAAGACCAGGCAGACGACGGTGTTCGCTGCGGATAGCTACAAATCCAACGGCCTGATCTGCGATTCGGAAGGACGGCTGCTGGCGGCCGAGGGTGCCGATGACGGTGGACGCGGCGTGGCTCGCTGGGATTTGAAGACCGGCAAACGCACGGTGTTGATCGACCGTTTCCAGGGGAAAAAGTTCAACGCGCCGAATGACATCTGCGTCGATCGGCTCGGACGAATTTATTTCACCGATCCGAAGTACGTCGGCCCGGAGCCTCGCGAGTTGGAACATCGGTCGGTGTACCGCATCGACCGCGATGGTACGGTGTTGGAGATCACTCACGAGGTCGGCAAGCCGAACGGGATCGCACTGAGTCCTGATGGCAAGACGATGTATCTCGCCGATCACGACAACGGCACGGATCGCATCGGCTCGGACGAGAAACCGAAACCGGGGGCGATGAAGATTTATGCCTTCCCGTTGGATACCGACGGCAAGGTCGGTGGTGCTCGCAAGACGATCTACGACTTCGGCGATCAAGCGGGCTGCGATGGCATGACGGTCGATGAAAAGGGGAATGTCTATTTGACGGCTCGTGGGCAGAAGCGGCCGGGTGTGTTGGTCATTGATCCCAGCGGCAAAGAAGTTGCGTTCATCCCGACGGGCGCTCCGAATCAGCCGGACGACTCGGCGGTCGGCAAGCCCAGCAACGTCGAGTTCGGGATCGGCGACGAAGCGAACGTCTTGTATGTGACGATCGACAAGAGCCTGTTTCGCATCGCGCTGAAGGTCAAAGGCTTTCATGTGCAGTTCGCGAAGAAATGAGTGACCTTCGGCGAATCACGGCGTCGGTGACACGGCCGCTCACTCAATTGGGTCGAGCGGCCTTTCGCTTTGTCTTTCCACCGTCCTGCCCGATGTGCCATCGAGATGTTGAACTCGAAGAACGGGATGATCGTGGCCGGACGATTGCCCCGGTTCTGTGTGACCAATGCTCCGCAGAGATGCTGCCTTCACCGAGTCGCCGTTGCCTGCGCTGCGGGTTGCCGGTCGGACCTCATGCTCTGAACGAGGACGGCTGCCCGCATTGCCGGTCTCAGAAGTTTCGTTTCCGCCGAGTCATCCGAGTGGGTCTGTACGACAACTCGATGAGGACCGCGTGCATTCGAGCGAAAGCACCAACACAGTTTCCGCTGGCTGCGGCTCTGGCCAATCTCGTGTGGCTGCACGAGCGAGAAGAATTGGACGCGGAACGAATTGATCTCGTCGTCCCGGTCCCTCGGCATTGGACGAAACAACTGACGAAACCGCATCACGCTGCGGAGACGATCTCGCGCGTGCTGGCGAAGCGGTTGGGAAAGCCGCACGGTCGTGGACTGCTCCGCAAAATCAAATGGACGCCGGACCAATCCGATTTGACGGCGGCGAATCGTAAGCTCAACTTGAAGGACGCCTTTGCCGTTCGGCCGCGCCCTCGGTCGCTCGCCAACAAGACGGTGTTGCTGGTCGATGACATTCTGACGACCGGCACCACCGCCAACGAATGCACGCGAGCGTTGCTCCACGCGGGTGTCGCCAAGGTCATCGTGGCCGTGGTCGCCGTCGTGTCGCCGAACTCGCGGTGACGGTCGATGTGAGTTCCATTTTCCACCGTTCATTTTTCGCCCGCCAAGTACAAGCTCTCAACGAGGCAGGCGAAAAATGAACGGCAGAAAATGAAAACTCACACGACATCCAGAATCCTCTGATGGTTCAGAGGCGATTTTGGGTTTTGGGGACTTCCGCGCTGAGTCTTGGCCACACTCTGAGTTCGCGGTTCGTTGGGGCATTCACCCTCGCTGACGCTTCGGGTTATTCAGGTTGTGCCTGCGATACCAGTTCTTTCGTTCGCTCGGAGGATTCAACCGAAGACACCCGGCATCCGTCTGAGCGGCCATCGTGTCGGCCCCTCGAAGTTGACGATTCTTGGGACGAGACGCCTCGGTTCGCGAATTCGTGCGCGGATGTTCCGGCAATAACGGCCGGAGCGTGAGGTTCCAATCGGTTTCCGTTCCCGAAATGACACGACCGCCGCGAACCGCGCGGCAGGGAGTTCCTGCGATGAAGTTCTGGACGCGACGAACGACTCGGCGGCATGCGAAGCGGAATCCTTGGCAAGCGGTGCTCGAACTCCTGGAGACTCGCGCGCTGCTGGCGGCTCCGGTCGTCACGCCGACGGCCGATCAACTGGTTGTGCTCAACGCGCCGTTCATTCAGGCGGTCGCCGCAACGGACGCCGATGGCGACGAGATCTACTTGACCGCAGAGCCTGCGAACGGTGGCGTGTTCCCGTCGTGGCTCAGCTTCATGTGGACGGGAGCACCTGGTGACGGGACAGGTCAGTTCGTCAGCACTGGCACCGTCGGCTCGATTGATGTCAAAGTGACGGCGACGGATGAAAACGGAAACACCGGCACCGACACGTTCACGATCATTGCGAGCGACGGCACGCTGACGGTGACCGCGGCCGTTGCCGATCAGACGGTGGGAGTTCACACCCCCTTCACGCTGCCCGTCACGAGTGTGTTCACGGACACGCCATCGACCGGAGCGTTGACGCTCTCCGCGACGCAAGCCGACGGCACGGCGTTGCCCGCGTGGCTCACCTTTGACCCAGTGACCAACTCCTTCAGTGGAACTCCGCTCGATGCCGACATCGGCGCGACCAACGTGAAACTGACCGCCGTCGATTCTGATGGCTCTGCCGCGATCGACCTCTTCTCGATCTTCGTGCCGCTCAATAACACGCCGGAGTTCACCAAGGGAGCCGATCAGACGCCGACGTTCAATCCGTTCCCGCAAAGCTACACCGACGTTGATTGGGCGACGGCGATTCTCGAAGGGCCTCCCGTGGAATACGGGCAGACCCTGGAGTTCATCGTCACCACGGACAACGACGCGCTCTTCGCCGTGTTGCCGCAGATCACGATCGACGAGTCGATGCGTCAGCCGGACGGAACGCTGCGCGGGACTCTGACCTACACCATCGCGGGGAGCGTCACCGGCACCGCGAACGTGACCGTCAAACTGAAAGACAATGGCGGCAGCGCGAGCAGTGGCGTGGATACCAGCGACGCACAAGTCTTCGTCATCGCGGTCACGACTTCGACCGATGCCGGAGTAGTCGTCGCTCCGCTCGCCAATCAAACGGTCGGAGTTCACACGCCGTTCTTGCTCTCCGCGTCGGGCGTCTTCAGCGGCGGTGGCGACAATCTGACTCTGTCGGCAACGCTCGCCAACGGAAATCAACTGCCGACCTGGCTGACGTTCACCCCTGGCCCGGCGGCATTGCCTCCGACCGGCACGTTCACGGGAATCCCCGTCGATATCGACATTGGTTCGATCGACGTGCAGCTCACGGCGACCGATCCGAACGGCCTCGTCACGACGAACACGTTCACGATCACGGTGCCGTTCAATCAGACGCCGCAGTTCACCAAAGGGGCCGATCAATCGGTCAACGAAGACTCCGGCACCACGACTGTGGCGAACTGGGCGACAGGTATCGTCGCCGGGCCACCGATCGAAAACGGACAAGCCGTGAACTTTGTCGTCACGACGGATAACGACGCGCTCTTCAGCGTTCCGCCGGCGATTGCGGCGGATGGCACGCTGACGTTCACTCCCGCCGCCAACGCGGCGGGCACCGTCACTGTGACGGTGCAACTGCGCGACAACGGTGGCAACGCCAACGGCGGTGATGACACCAGTGATCCGCAGACCTTCACGATCACGATCAACAACATCAACGATGAGCCGGGCTTCACGCTGTCCGGAAATCCGGCGGCCTCGAACGAAGATGCAGGACCGCAGTCCGTCGTCGGCTTCGCATCCGGCATCAGTGCCGGGCCAGCCAACGAAGTCGGCCAGGTGTTGACGTTCAGCCTTATGCAGACGGCGACAACCGGCGGGCTGACGTTCCTGACCGCTCCCACCATTGACCCGACCACCGGCACGCTGACCTACGAAGCGGACGCCAACTCCAACGGCACCGCGACCTTCAGCATCACGCTGTCTGACGACGGCGGCACGCTCAACGGCGGTGACGACACGAGCGTCACGCGCATCTTCACGATCACCATCAACCCGGTGAACGACGCGCCCAGTTTCGCGCTGACCAGTCCGTCGTTGTCGATCAACGAAGACGCGGGAACGCAAACTGTGGTCGGATTCGCGAATACCTTCGTCCTCGGCCCGGCCAACGAAGTCGGCCAAGCCGTCACACAATTCACGGTCACGCAGATCGCCAGCACGGGCGGACTGACGTTCTTCACCGCTCCCAGCTTCAACCCGCTGACCGGCGACCTGACCTATCAAGCGGACGCGAACTCCAGCGGCACGGCGACGTTCACGGTCACGATGACCGACGACGGCGGGACCGCGAACGGCGGCGTGGATACGAGCGTCTCGCGGACGTTCATCATCTCCGTCACGGGGGTCAACGATATTCCCAGCTTCACGCTGGCCGGCAACCCCGCTGCGTCGAACGAAGATGCGGGACCGCAAACCGTCGCGGATTTCGCTTCGGGCATCAGTGCCGGCCCGAATGAAGCCGGCCAAACGCTCACGTTCATCCTGACCGCCGGAGCCACGACCGGCGGGCTGACCTTCCTGACGGCTCCGAGCGTCAACCCGATCACGGGAGCGCTGACGTATCAGGCGGACGCCAACTCGAACGGCACGGCGACATTCAGCGTCGTGCTGATGGACAACGGCGGCACGGCGAACGGCGGAGTCGATACCACCACCGCGCAGACCTTCACGATCACGGTCAATGCGGTCAACGACGCGCCGACCTTCACGCTCGCCGGGAATCCGCCGACCGTCTTCGAGGACGCCGGGACACAAACCGTGCTGCTGTTTGCGACGGCCATCAGTGTCGGCCCCGCGAACGAGTCCACGCAGGCCGGGACGTTCAACGTCGCTCAAACGGCGAGCACTGGCGGGCTGACGTTCACGACCGCTCCCAGCATCAATCCCACGACCGGCACGCTGACGTATCGAGCGGCCGCGAATTCCTACGGCACGGCGACGTTCAACGTCACGCTGATGGACAACGGCGGCACGGCCAACGGCGGAGTGGATACCAGCTCCACGCAGACGTTCACGATCACGGTGGACGGCATCAACGACGCTCCGAGCTTCACGAAGGGAGCCGATCAATCGGTGCTGGAAGATGCCGGCGCTCAAACGATTGCCTGGGCCACGAACGTCAGCCCCGGCCCGAATGAAGTCGGTCAGGTCGTGACCTTCACCGCCATGAACGACAACAACGCGCTGTTCAGCGTGCAGCCGACGATCGCCGCCGACGGAACGCTGACCTACACCCCCGCTCCGAACGCCAACGGGACGGCAATCGTCACCGTGAGTCTGATGGATGACGGCGGCACGGCGAACGGCGGCGATGACACCAGCGATCCGCAGACGTTCGTCATCACGGTCGTGCCGGTCAACGACGCTCCGAGCTTCACGAGTGGAGCCGACCAAATGGTGCTCGAAGATTCGGGAACCACCACCGTCGCCGGTTGGGCCACTGCCATCAGCTCCGGCCCGGCCAATGAATCGGGTCAGGCGTTGAACTTCATCGTCACGACCAACAACGACGCGTACTTCAGCGTCCTGCCAACGGTCTCGCCGACGGGAACGCTAACCTTCACTCCGGCGGCGAATGCTTACGGCGAAGCGACCGTGACGGTCACTCTGCACGACGACGGCGGAACGGCGAACGGCGGAGTCGATACCAGTCCCGCTCAGACCTTCACCATCACGATCATCCCGGTCAACGATGCTCCGAGTTTCACATCGGGCGCAGATCAAACCGTCGTCGAGGATGCCGACGCTCAATCGGTCTCGCCGTTCGCGACGAACATCAGCCCCGGCCCGAACGAAGCGACTCAGGTCGTGACGTTCCTGGTCGCGAACGACAACAACGCGCTGTTCAGCGTGCAGCCGTCGATCGCCGCCGATGGGACGCTGACCTACACGCCCGCTCCGAATGCCAACGGCACCGCCACGGTCACGGTCACGCTGATGGACGACGGCGGCACGGACAACGGAGGCGACGACACCAGCGATCCGCAGACCTTCACCATCACGATCGTGCCGGTGAATGATGCCCCCAGCTTCACGGCCGGTGGTGACATCGAAGTCTTGCTGACTGCTGGCCCGCAAACGGTCCCCGGCTGGGCCACGGACATCATCCCCGGTCCTCCCGATGAAATCGGTCAAGCCGTGAACTTCCTCGTGACGACCGACAACCCCGGTCTGTTCCGAGTGCTCCCGGCGATCTCGCCAACCGGCACGCTGACGTTCACTCCAGCGAAAGGTTTCGGAGGTGTCGCGAACGTCACCGTCAAAATTCACGACGATGGCGGCACCGACTTCGGCGGCGTGGACACCAGCGAGGCTCAGACTTTCACGATCACGACGTACCTCGCCGACGTGACCTACACCGCGCTCGGCAGCAAAAAGCTGAAAGCCGTGGCGGTCAATGGCGTGCTGACCGTGACCACGGGAGGCATCGCGAACTCCAGCTACCTCCCCGCCTTCATCGAGACGCTGACGATCAACGGCGGCACGAGCGATGACCTGGTCAATCTGTCCGGCATCAACCCCGCGCTGTATCCGAACCTGCGGAGCATCGTCATCAACGGCGGCAAGGGACGCGATGCGGTGACGTTCAACGCCCTCTCGACCGATCCGTTCGCGAGCCTCGAAACGATCACGATCAATGGCGACGCCGGCAATGATCTCATCAACTTGACCGAGTTGCCGACGTCGCTCGTGCCGGCGATCACCGCGCTGTCGCTCAACGGCGGAGCGGGCAACGACACGATCTTCGGCTCCGAAAACGACGAGTTGATCAGCGGCGGTCTCGGCAACGATTCGCTCAACGCGGGACTCGGTACCGATCGCTTGGTCGAGACCGCCAACAAGAGTTTCAAGCTGACCGACATGAAGCTGACCGGCGTTGGCACCGACAAGCTCGCCAACTTTGAGGAAGCGGAACTCACCGGCGGCACGAGCAACAACAAGCTCGATGCGTCGGCCTTCACGGGTGATGTGACTCTCTCCGGTGGAGCAGGCAAGGACACGTTGCTCGGCGGCAGCGGCGATGACGCGCTGCTCGGCGGCGACGGCAACGACAGCCTCGTCGGTGGCCTCGGATTCGACACGCTGATCGGCGGACTCGGCAACGACACTCTGAAAGGTGGTGACGACGACGACACACTGATCGGCGGCGGCGGAATCGATTCGCTCAACGGCGAAGCCGGCACCGACACTGGCCTCGGCGGCCAAGGTGCCGCTGGTCCCGACCGCTTCGGCACTGGAGCCGCCGATGTCGGCGACGTGCTGACCTCGATTGAAACCATCGACGAAACCTTCTCGACCCTGTTCCCGTTCGAGTGACCGTAGCCACGCTCGCCAGAGCGTGGGTGAGTCATCGGAGTCTCCTCAACGATCCCCACGCTCTGGCGAGCGTGGCTACCAAATTGGAAAAACGCCGCAACGGATGTGGCGTCAGCCCCTCACGGACGGTTCCAATTTCGGAATTCCCCTGCCGAATCGTCACGGAGCGATCCCCATGAACTTCTGGTCCCCACGCAACCGCCGCCGCCAATCCCGACGCTCTCCGTGGCAAGCCGTGCTTGAACGGCTGGAAGATCGCACGCTGCTGGCGGCTCCGACGGTGGACAACCCGATCGCGAATCAAACGGCGAACTTTGGAGCGCCGTTCAATTTCACGGTTCCCTCCGACACGTTCGAGGACGCCGACGGCGCGAACACGTTGACGTACTCCGCGTCGGGCTTGCCGAGTTGGCTGACGTTCACTGCCGCGACACGAGTGTTCTCTGGAACGCCTGCGTCTCCCGCCGATGCCGGCATCAGCAACATCACCGTCACGGTGAGCGACGGCACGGACACCGCCAACGATGCGTTCACTCTGACCGTGGCCAACGTGGTTCCCAGCTTTACCAAGGGAGCCAACCTCACGGTTCTGGAAGACGCCGCCGCGCAAACCGTCACCAACTGGGCCACCAACGTCAGCCAGGGTTTGAACGAGTCCGGCCAGACGGTCGAGTTTCTCGTGAGCAACGATAACCCAGGACTCTTCACCGCGCCGCCCACCATTTCGGCAACCGGCGCGTTGAGCTTCACGCCCGCAGCCAATGCCAACGGCTCAGCGACCGTGACCGTTTTCCTCCACGACAACGGCGGAACCGCCGCCGGCGGAGTAGACACCAGCGTCTCGCAAACCTTCACGATCACCGTCACCGCCGTGAACGACGAGCCGAGTTTCACCGTCGGTGGTGATCAATCGGTCCAGGAGAATTCCGGAGCGCAAACGGTCGGAGGTTTCGCAACCAACATCAGCACCGGAGGCAATGACACCGGCCAAACGGTTGAGTTTTTGGTCAGCAACAACAATCCGTCGCTCTTCAGTGCGCAACCCGCCATCTCCGCGAATGGAACCTTGACCTACACACCCGCCGCTAACGTGAGCGCGACTGCATCGGCTACCGTCACTGTGACGATTCGCGACAATGGCGGAACCACGAACGGCGGAGATGACACGGGCAACACCGCAACCTTCACAATCACGGTCACGGCCATCAACGCACCACCAACCGTCGCAAATGCCATTGCGGATCGATCCGCTCCACTGGGCGAATCGTTCACGTTCGCCATTCCGACGAACACCTTCACCGATCCCGAAGGTGATGCGATCACGCTCTCTGCAACGGGAGTCCCGACAGGGCTGACGTTCACTCCGGGAGCCGCATCCGCCAATCCCACTGGCAACTTCACCGGGATGCCAACGGTTGTCGGGACGTTCAACGTCACGATCACTGCAACGGCAACGGGAGGAGCCGTCAGCGACACGTTCACCATCACAGTTCTCCCGAACGCGGTTCCGAGCTTCACGAAGGGAGCCAATCAGACGGTTCTCGAAGATTCTGGACCTCGGTCGGTTTCCAATTGGGCGACCAACATCAGCGCCGGACTGAATGAGCCAAGCCAAACGGCAGGCTTGAGCTTCATCGTGACAAGCGACAATCCCACGCTCTTCAGTGCCGGTCCCGCGATCGCTGCCAACGGGACGTTGACCTTCACGCCTGCCGATGACGCAAACGGGACGGCGACCATCACCGTCAGACTTCGTGACTCCGGCGGCACGGCGAACGGCGGTGTCGATTCCAGTGCCGATCAAACCTTCACGATCACGGTCGCGTCGGTCAACGACGCGCCGAGCTTCGCGTTACCGGGCAGCCCCAATCAAACCGTCTTCGAGGATTCCGGGGCACAAACGGTGGCGAACTTCGCAACCGAGATCAGCATCGGCTCCAACTTGATGAGCCAAGTCATCGACTCCAGCCAGACAGTCGAATTCCTAGTCAGTAACTCGAATCCGTCACTCTTCAGCTCGCAACCGGCGATTTCTGCAAACGGAACATTGACCTACACGCCGACAGCGAACGCCAACGGCACAGCGACCGTCACCGTGACGATTCGCGACAACGGCGGAACAGTCAATGGCGGTGACGACACAGGGAACACCGAAACCTTCACCATCACGATCAACGGAGTCAACGACGCACCCAGCTTCACCGCAGGTCCAAATTTGACCGTGTTGGAGGACGTCGGAGCACAAACCGTGACCGGATGGGCGACGAATGTGAGCAAGGGACCGGCCAACGAATCTGCTCAAACTCTCGAATTCATCGTCATCAACAACAATAACCCCAGTCTTTTCAGTGCGCTGCCAACGGTCGCAGCAGATGGCACCTTGTCGTTCACGCCTGCAATGGACGTGAGCGGAACAGCGAGCATCACCATTGCCCTCCGCGATAACGGCGGGACAGACAATGGTGGCGTAAACACCAGCGCAGCTCAGACCTTCACGATTACCGTCACGTCGGTCAACGACGCGCCGAGCTTCACCGTGGGGCCGGATTTGACGCTCCTGGTGAACTCTGGAGCCAAGACGTTTCTGAACTTCGTGACGGGGATCAGCGCGGGACCGAACGAGTCTCAGACCGTCGATTTCATCGTGAGCAACGACAATCAAGGGCTCTTCACCGTCCAGCCGACGATTGCCGCGAACGGGACGTTGACCTTTACGCCTACGGCCGGAGCGTTCGGAGTCGCCACGGTCTCCGTCCAGATTCACGACAACGGCGGAATCGCCAACGGCGGTGTCGATACGAGTGCCGTTCAGGAATTCACAATCACGATCACCACCACGGCCAACGGAGCCGTGCTGACCGATCCCAATCCGGTCTACAAAACTCCGGGTGGCGCAAAACTCCGAGCGGTCGTGATTGACGGACTGCTCAACGTGCAGATCAATGGCGTCTCCCAACGGTTCTACGAGCCGAGTGTGATCGAAACGCTGACCTTCCTCGGCGGCTCGAAGAACGACGAGATCGACCTGACCGGTTTGGACGCTGCGGA
The DNA here is from genome assembly GCA_964539995.1 of uncultured Planctomyces sp. Taxonomy (GTDB): domain Bacteria; phylum Planctomycetota; class Planctomycetia; order Planctomycetales; family Planctomycetaceae; genus SXKJ01. The sequence continues at coordinate 9,277 of CAZILR010000012.1, read as the reverse complement.
GTACTCCAACGCGGCGTTCAATGTTGTCATCAAATCCGGGGCAGGGAATGACCGGATCATCGGCTCGTTCGCGAACGACTCGATTGACGCGGGGTCAGGCAACGACACGCTGACCGGTGGCGACGGCGATGACACGCTGATCGGAAACGCCGGAACGGATCGGCTGGTGGAAATCGCGACCGCCGATCTCACGCTGGACGACACGTCGTTAGCGGGACTGGGAACGGATCGGCTGGTGACGCTCGAAGTGGCTCAACTGACGGCCGACGACGTGGGACGTTCCATCGACGCGAGTGCCTTCACACGCGGCGCGGTCACACTCATCGGCGGTGCGGGAAACGACACGCTGATCGGTGGCTCCAAGAACGATGCGATATCTGGCCGAGACGGCGACGACGAACTCGTGGGTGGAGCCGGCAACGACACCATGCTGGGAGGCTTTGGAAACGACAGCCTCGAAGGTGGTCTCGGCAAGGACGTGCTGATCGGCGGCTTTGACGACGACACGATCGATGGTGGCGATGGCCGCGACACGGTCGTTGGCGGCAATGGTGGTGCGGCTCGCGGTGGCGATGGCGTCGCCGATGCCGGCGATGATCTCTCGGCCAATGCCGCCAACGAAATCAACGAAGCGTTCAAGAAGCTGTTCGCGTTTGAGTGAGCGGCAACTCCGCGACCTCGCTTGTGGTGCCGTTTGATTCGCTCAGTGTCACTTGCGGTTTCGCCCCAAACGGGCAGCCATAAGCCACCCCCGGGCAAGTTACCAACGGGAGCGCCGCCCTGGGTTCGCGAACAACATCAGGCCGATAGCCCTGAAGGGGCGAAACCAACTCAACCATGTGGAATTGTCTCGCCCCTTCAGGGCTTTGGATTTTCTTCCGCACCACTAACCCAGGGCGATGCCCTGGGCTGGCTTATCGCTGCCCCGTTGGGGCGGGCGGAAAGACTCGCGCGAGAACCTCTCGGCGGTCTACGGAAACAAAATTTCCAAGCCCAGCCGGCCGCCGTGGATGAACATCGTGCCGTCGGTGCGCAGGTCGAGCGACGCGGCTCCGACGACCGGGGTCGTGGAGGTCTGCACCTGATCGGGGGCCAACGCCAAACCGGCGAGGTACACCGCTTCGTAGCCGGCGACGATGTTGATGTTGCGTCGCACATGCAATCGGCCGGTCAAACCTGCATGGCCGAGGAACGAGACGGCACTTTTCTCGTCGGACAAGCTGCGTGTGTAGGCCGAAGCGTTGCTGCCAGAGCCGGCGTACCGCTCGCTGATCGAGCCGGTTGCGGAGTTGTAGTAGACGCCCGCTTTGCCGAAGCCGCCGAGATCGAAGTAGTCGGATTCCAGAAACTGAAACTCGGCGATGGCCTGCATGCCGTTGAGCCGGTTTTCGGTGAGCGTTTGCGAGCTGAGCACCAATGTGTCCCCCGCGATGAAGCCATCGTCGGTGCCGCCCGTGACAAACGTCAGACCGGCTCCGGTCAACGCGGCGCTCGGCAGGCCGGCGGTCCCCGGAGCACCAACACCGTCGGCGTCCACGCTGTTGAACGTCCCGGACAATGCGGCGAAGCCGTTCTCGCGGACCTTCACGTTGCGAAAGCCCAGGCCCAAACGGACCCAGCGGCCCGGCTGGCTGCGCTGCTTGTAGTTCGCTTCGATGTCCTGGAAGTCGGCCGTGTAACGAGCTTGAAAGTTTGCGCCGGGTTGCAAGAAGTCGAGCGCATCCGTCTCCGCCGCCGCACTGGCCGCCGAGTTGAGCGGCGAGAAGTACGTCCCCGACGTCAGGAAGTTCGGATCGAGTCCCGGATCGACGGCCGTTTGTGCTCCGAGCGCGGCCGCTGCGTAGGCGGCAGGGCCATCGAAGTCGAGACCATGAGTCAGCACGCCGCTCCGAGTGTCGCTCCAATCTTTGAGCGACAGAAACGTGACCTCGAATTCGTAGTCGTCTTCCATCAAGCTGAGAGACAAGCGCGTGCCGTACTCGTCGTTGAAGTTGAAGTCGCTGAAGCGTGAGGTCTCTGGCCCACCGATGATCGGGATGTCGTTCGAGCGATTGTTGCGACGCAGGTAGACGGCGTCGGCGGCAAAGCGCCATTGCCAATCGAGGTTCCAGCCGTCGGCGGGGTCATTGCTGACGTACTCGGTGCGCGACGTCGGATAGGCCGAGTCCATCGGCGAGCCACCCGCCGGAGCTTGGGCCAGGGCCGAAGCCGACAACGTCAGGCTCAGCAGGCTGGCCGCCAGACTCGTTCGACGCTTTCGCATGATGTGCTCCACCTCTTCGTAGTTTGGACGCCCTCGTCCGAACGGCTCGGACGAGGGCGTCCAAGCGACTTCGTCACTCATTACGGAAACAAAATCTCGATGCCGATGCGACCGCCGTGGTAGAACGCTTTGCCGTTCGATTGCAGATCGAGCGACGTCACGTTGGCGAGATCCGTGCGCAGGCCACCCGATTGATCGGGAGCCAGCGCGACGCCGGACAGGTACATCAGCTCGTAGCCGCCGAACAGCCGCATGTTCTCGCGAAGGAAGACCGTGGCGTTCAGCCCCAGGTTGCCCGCGAAGGCGACTCGATCCGTGCTGTCATTGAAGCTGCGCGTGTATCTCGACAAGCCATTGTCGAGAGCTTGGTACGTTTCGGTGACCGAGCCATTTGCCCGGTTGTGGAAGACACCGGCCTTGACGATGCCGCCGATGGAAAAATACTCGGACTCCAGGAATGTCGCGTCGAGCGTCGCTTGCACGCCGTTCAGTTGGTTCGTCGTGCGAGTGCCTGTCGTGAACAACAACTGGTCCGGCATCGTCGGCAACGTGTTCTCGGCGAAACCTCCCACTCCGCTGGCCAGAGTCAATCCTGCTCCGGGAACGGCCGTCAGGGCGACGTTGCCCAGGCCATCATTCGGGTCGTTGTTGCCGGGGTTCTCATCGCCGTCGGTATCGACCGTGTTGAACGAACCACGCAACGCCGCGAAGCCACCTTCATTGAATTGGATATTGCGATAGCCAAAGCCGAATCGCAGCAGACGTCCCGATTGCCGACGTCCCTTCAGGTTGATGTCGAAGTCTTGCAAGTCGGACGTGTAACGGAGCTGGTAGATCGCACCCGGATCGAGGAACTCCAGTTCGTTGGTTTCGTTGTTTACCGCGACTCCCGACGAGTGATTCGCCGCCGCGTTGATCGGCGAAAAGAGCGTGGTCGTTTCGAGGAAGTTGGCGGCGGCTCCAATCGTGGCTTGTGCGGCAATGCTGGCGGCGGCGAATCCATCGGCTCCGTCGAAGACCACGGCGTTCGTCAGCGTGCCGTTGAGCGCGCTGCTGAGACCGTTCAACTCAAAATACGAACCCTCCAGCTCGTAGTCCTCGTTCATGAAGCCGAGGTTCAAGCGATAGCCCGACTGGTAGCTGAAGTCCGCGTTGCGCTGACTGACCGTTTCGGGGCCTGTGAACAGCGGGATGCTCTTCGCTTCGTTTTGTCGGGTGTAATAAACCCAGTCCGCCTGAAAACGGAACTGCGGGCTGAGGTCCAGTTCGTCGTAGAAGTTGCCGCCGTCATCGAACGAGTAATTGAGCGCTTCGGGCGGATACGCCGCATCTGTTGGCGGCGCGGCTGGTGGCTGAGCGGTCGCCACCGCTGCCGACAATCCCAATGCCAGAACGCTCGCGGACCACCGCGATAAACGCAGACGCATAATGTCCCCCCTGACTGCTCGCATCGCGACCGGCTGAATTCGCCTGAGTCAGCCCGGAGCCGGGACGAAACCCGACTCTCCGCGCGCTGCGAGGACTCTCTCCTCGGCTTTATCGGTCGGGTTGTGACGATTGCTCCACACGAAGCGAAAAGAACGGTCGTTCCGGTCAGGCGAAGTTGGAGGGGGGTCGCGGTGACACGGTGAGGGGGTGACAGGGTGAAAGAGCGAAGCGGCGGTCTTCTTCACCTTGTCACCCCCTCACCTTGTCACCCCCGCCGTTCGGTTGGCCTTGAGCCCACTCCGCCGCCTCGCGTACGAGCGGGTCGGGATCGTGCGACGCGCGTTCCAACACCGGCAGAGCCTGCGGGTCGCGCGAATTGCCCAGCGCGATCGCGGCGTTGCGAAGCAAAGCCGCTCGGCCAGTGCGGTGCATCGGTGTCCCCGCGAACTCAGCCTCGAAGCTGGCTTCGTCCAACGACAAGAGCCATTCCAGATTCGCTGGGTTGAGTTGTTCGCGCGGAGCCAATGCCGGCTCAGGCGATGCCGGAGCTTTGCGATTCCACGGGCAGACGTCCTGACAGACATCGCAGCCGAAGACCCAATCACCCATCTGCGACCGCAACTCGTTCGGGATCGGTTGATCGCGCAGTTCGATCGTGAGGTACGAAATGCACTTTCGCGCGTCGAGCACATACGGCTCGACAAAAGCATCCGTCGGGCACGCATCGAGACACCGCGTGCAAGTGCCACAGTGCGATGTGTGATGCGGTTCGTCCGGTTGCAACTCGACATCCGTCAGCAGTGCGGCCAGAAAGAAGAAGCTGCCGATCCGCTTGTTGAGCAGCATCGTGTTCTTGCCGAACCAACCCAGCCCCGCGAGCTTCGCGAAGTCTCGTTCGAGTAGCGGAGCCGTATCGACGCAACCGCGCGTCCGACATCCCGGCCGCTCCTCGTGCAAAAAATCCGCGAGCGATTTCAGCCGCTCACGCAACAGATCATGATAATCCCGCGAACCCCGCGCGTAGCTGGCGACGCGGCCTGCCATGTTCTCGCCACTCGCCACTCGCCACTCGCCACTCTTCCCGTAATTCATCGCCAACATCACGACGCTGCGCACGGGCGGCAGCACTCCGGACGGATGTTCGTAGGCCGCTTCGCGGCGCGGGATGTAATCCATCTCCCCAGCAAAGCCCTGATCCAGCCAGCGACGCAGCCAGTCGAAACCCTCCGGCCGAACGGCGGCAGCGATCCCGCACAGGTCGAAACCGAGCGTGTTCGCTCGTTGTTTCACGGCAGTTTCCAGCGACAATGCAGCCACGAGATGGCTCGGAAAGGGGCGGTCAGGGAACTCGGTCGTTGCTTGTGTTTTCCGGCCGATGGTAGCATGTCGAGCCTGCGCGGCCACTGGTCTCGATCCTGCCTCACTGTCCTGCCACGATTCGCCTCCGGGGAGTTGTCCATGAAATCCTGCTGGCTCAAGTTGCTCCTGCTGTTGCCTCTGGCCTGGTGGCTGGCCAGCGGAGCGATCAGCGAATTGGTGCCGTCGCTGGACCTCGGTGCTTCGCGAGCGGACGCCGACGAATCGACCAAGAATTCCGCCGACGCGATCGACTTCGAGAAACAGATCAAGCCGCTCTTCGCCAAGCACTGCGTCGAATGCCACAAGGCAGACAAGAGCGAATCGGGGTATCGCCTGGACCTCGGTGACTTGTCGATCAAAGGAGGCGACCGCGGCGCGGCGATTGTTCCCGGCAAGAGCAGCGACAGCATTCTCTTCCAGGCATTGATCGGCAAAGGCGAGGTCACCGCGATGCCGTATGAAAAGCCGCGACTCCCAGCGGCCGACATCGAACTCATCAAGAAGTGGATCGACAGTGGCGCGAAAGTGCCGGCCAACGAAGCGACGAACGACGTCGTGAAGAGCAACCACTGGTCGTTTCAGCCAGTGAAGTCTGTAGTCCCACCTAAAGGCGGAACAACGAATCCCATCGACGCCTTTGTCCGAGCACGCCTCGAACGCGAGAAGCTCGCACCATCCCCCGATGCCGACCGGCCGTCGTTGATTCGGCGGTTGAGTTTGGATTTGCTCGGCGTGCTGCCATCACCGGACGAGGTACATGACTTCGTGAATGACCCGGAACCGGATGCCTACGAGCGACTCGTGGATCGACTGCTCGCGTCGCCGGCCTATGGCGAGCGGCATGGACGGCATTGGCTCGACATCGCACGCTACGCCGACTCGAATGGCTTCACGATCGATTCGGCTCGCCAAGTTTGGAAGTACCGCGAGTGGGTCATCAACGCGATCAACGCCGACATGCCGTTCGACCAATTCACGCTGGAACAACTTGCCGGCGACTTGCTGCCGAACGCAACGACCGAGCAACTCGTCGCCACCGGCTTTCACCGCAACACGCTGGTCAACGAGGAAGGAGGAACCGATCAAGAACAGTTTCGCGTCGAAGCGGTCGTCGATCGCGTCAACACGACCGGAGCCGCGTGGCTCGGCCTGACGATCGGCTGTGCTCAGTGTCACTCGCACAAGTACGACCCAATCTCGCAGCGAGACTTCTACAAAGTCTTCGCCGTCTTCAATCAGTGCGACGAACCGAGCTTGCCGGTCCCATCCGCCGATCAACTCGCTGAACAACAACGGCTCGATGCCGAGATCGACGCGGCCGAGAAGCCGCTCAAGGAACTCGATTCTGAACTGCTCAAGAGTTTGCCCGATTGGGAGAAATCGGTCGCCTCGCAAGCCGAAGGAAGCTGGACAGTCCTCGACCCTGCGGTCTGGAAGACCGACAAAGGCGCAACGCTGACGAAGATCGAAGATTCCCGGCTGCTCGTCGATTTCAGCACGCCGGCCAACGACGTGTACACGATCACGTTCGACGCTCCGACCGACACACCGATCACCGCCATCCGTCTCGAAACGCTGAACCATCCCAGCCTGCCGATGATGGGCCCCGGCCGAGCCGAAGGAAACTTCGT
>CAZILR010000012.1:0-2496 GCA_964539995.1 uncultured Planctomyces sp. | reverse complement strand
GGCTGGGCGATCAACGTGAATCCGAAATCCGGCATGATGCTCAACGTACCGCGCGAAGCGGTCTTCTTCCCGAAAGAACCCATTGCCGCAAAGGCCGGATCGAAGCTGGTCGTCAAAATGCACCAGTTGCATTCGCAGCCGAACTATCTCGTTGGCTGCTTTCGCATCTCAGTCAGCGGAGCGTCTGCGGATGTGCTCTCGGTGCCGGCCAGTATCAAAAAGATCGTCGCGATCGAATCGAGCAAACGCTCAAAGCAGCAAGTCGAGCAACTGCAAACCGCGTTCAAAAACACCGACCCGCGCCGCAAGCCGCTGGCCGACAAGCTGGACAGCCTGAAGAAGCAGCTCGACACGATCAACAAGTCGATCCCCACGACGCTCGTTCTGCGCGAGCGAGCCAAACCTCGCGAGACTCACATCCACATCCGCGGCGACTTCCTGCGGCACGGAGCACTCGTCGAACCAGGCGTGCCAGCCGTGTTGCCGTCGATGAATTCGTCTCGCTCGTCCGCATCGCAGCGCATCGAGTTTGCCCGCTGGCTCTGCTCGCCAGAGAACCCGCTGACCGCTCGCGTCACGGCCAATCGCGCGTGGCAGGCGTTCTTCGGCACGGGTCTCGTTCCCACCGAAAACGACTTCGGCACGCAAGGCGATCTGCCGACGCATCCGGAATTGCTCGATTGGCTGGCAGCCGAATTCATGGGCGAGTCCGAAATCGAAAAACAAAAATCGAAAAACAAAAATCCTTCATGGTCCCTCAAACGCCTGCATCGTCTGATCGTCACCAGCGCGACGTATCGCCAAGCATCCCACATCCGTCCCGAACTGCGTGAACGTGACCCGTCGAACAAGTTGCTCGCACGGCAATCACGTCTGCGTCTTGAAGCGGAGCTGATTCGCGACGTCTGTCTCTCCGCCAGCGGCCTGTTGGCTCGGCGAGTCGGCGGGCCGGGAGTCAATCCGCCTCAGCCGGAGGGAATCTACATTGTCACTCAGCAAAAGAAGCCGTGGACCGAGAGCACTGGCCCAGAGCGTTACCGCCGTGGCATGTACACCTATTTTTGGCGGAGCAGTCCGTATCCGATGCTGCCGACCTTCGACGCGCCCGATGCGAACGGCACTTGCACACGTCGCAACCGCTCGAACACACCGCTGCAAGCGCTGACGCTGGCCAACGACCGCTCGTTCCACGAGTTCGCCGTCGCTCTTGCCGAACGCATCATGTCACTCGGCCCGCTGCCGCCCACTCCGCCCCCATCCGTTTCTGACAGCGACGACGCCCGGCTGTGGCAAGCGGTCGAGCTGTGTTATTCACGTCCGCCAACAGACCTGGAGCTACAACGTCTGCGCGAGTTCCTGAAGGCTCAGCAAGCCGCCTTCGCCGCTGATTCAAAAGACAAAGACCCAGCCAAATCCGCCTGGACCGCTGTCGCCAGAGTGCTGCTGAACTTGGATGAGTTCATCACGCGAGAATAGATTTCAGCTACGGGATCAATCATGAACCACGAACAACTTCATTTGCGAGACATCACTCGCCGCCAGTTCTTCGCCAACAGCGGAGTCAGTCTCGGTTCGTTGGGGCTGGCGTCGTTGATGGCGAAAGACAGCCTTGCCGCCGCTCCCTCGCGAGAGGCGATTCGCGCGACGAATCCGATGGCTCCGCTGGATGGGCACTTCCCGGCCAAGGTCAAGCAGGTCATCTTCCTGTTCATGGCGGGTGGACCAAGCCAGCTTGAGCTGTTCACTCCGAAGCCGAAGCTCAACGAGATGAGCGGGCAGGTGATTCCGGAGTCGTTCGTGGCGGGGAAGCGGTTCGCGTTCCTCAAGAAGGACGCGACGTTGCTCGGTTCGGCCAGAAAGTTCCGGCAGTGGGGTGAATCGGGAGCGGTCATCAGCGAGTGCTTGCCGCATCTGGGTTCGATCGCGGACGACGTGACGTTCATCAAGAGCATGAAGACCGAGGTCTTCAATCATGGTCCCGCGAAGCTGTACATGAACACCGGCTTTGAACGCTTCAGCGGCCGGCCGGCGATGGGCGCGTGGGTGACTTACGGCATCGGCAGCGAGTCGGACAGCCTGCCCGGTTTCGTCGTGATGCACAGCGGCCCGCGCGGTCCACGCGGCGGCACTCCACTGTGGGCCAGCGGCTTCCTCCCGACGACGTATCAGGGCGTGCCGCTGCTCAACGGAGCCGAGCCGATTTTGAATCTGTCGAACCCTGCCGGAGTCACCGACGAGCGGCAAGGAGATTTCGTTTCGACCGTGAAAGACCTCAATGCCGAGCGACTCAAGCTGGTTGGCGATCCAGAGATCGCGACGCGCATCGCGGCCTACGAGATGGCGTATCGAATGCAGACGAGCGCGCCGGACCTCATCAATCTCGGCGACGAGACAAAAGAGACGCTCGACATGTACGGACTGAAAGACCCGTCCAAACCGAGCTTCGCACGGAACTGTCTGCTCGCGAGACGACTCATCGAACGCGGCGTGCGGTTC
>CAZILR010000011.1:8840-22591 GCA_964539995.1 uncultured Planctomyces sp. | reverse complement strand
TCCCACGGCAGCGAATCGAGCGGCAACCGATAGCCCATCGGCGAATCGCCAGGGATCAAAAACAGATGTTCTCGCCGCAGGAACCATCGGCCGCTTTTCCAGCCGGTCGATTCGCGTCGCAGCGGCAGCGTGTAGCCGACGACGTGCCTCAAACCTTGCTCGAAAATCTTCGAGAGCCGCTCACGCTCCAGGGGATCGTCGAGCTTGTTCTCCAACGGATCGACGTTGACTGGCAGTCGCCGCTCGCGCCACAGGTGATACCAAGCATCTTCATAGCCGGGCTGAGCAAACTCGCTGTTCACCCCCAGCCGTTCGGCCAGCCGCGTGATGAAACTGCGAGCGGACTCGGAAGTGAATCCGTAGTCACGGCTCATGTCCGCGATGAGCGAATGATCTTCCCAAAGTGGCTCGCCGTCGGGTCGCCAGTAACAGCCGAATGCCCAGCGCGGAAGTTGTTCCCCCGGATACCACTTGCCTTGTCCGTGAAACAGCAATGCACCCGGAGCAAACTTCGTTCGTAACCGCTGCAACAACTCCCCCGCTTGTTTGAGTTTCGTCGGTCCGAGCGCCGTCGTGTTCCATTCCGGAGCATCTCGCTCGTCGATCGACACGAACGTCGGCTCGCCACCCATCGTCAGTCGCACATCGAGCGTTTCGAGTTCTTCGTCGATGCGTCGCCCCAAGGCGTTGATTGTCTCCCATTGCTCCTCGGTGTATGGCTTCGTCACGCGCGTGTGCTCGACGACGCGAGTGACCGACATCTCGAATGAAAACTCTTCGTGAACCTTCTCGCCGTTTGTCTTCGAGGGGTCCGGAGTGAACGCGAACGAACCGGTGACAGCCGCCGCCGAGGTCGGCTCCGCCGCGCACGCCAGCGGGATGTGCCCTTCGCCGGCCATCAGCCCGGATGTCGGATCGAGTCCGATCCAACCGGCACCCGGCAAGTAAACCTCGGCCCACGCATGAAGATCGCAGAAATCGGCGGCCGGCCCCGAAGGGCCATCGAGCGCAGGCACGTCCGAGACCAACTGAATCAAGTACCCGGAGACGAACCGCGCGGCGAGTCCGAGCTGTCGTAGCACTTGCACCATCAGCCACGCCGAGTCGCGGCACGATCCACAGCCGAGCGTCAGCGTCTCTTCGGGAGTCTGCACTCCGGGTTCCATGCGGATGAGATATTTGACCTCACGCTGCAATCGCTGATTGACCTCGACGATGTAGTCGATCGTGCGGCATTCTTCGTGACGCAGCGACTGCACCAACTCCGCGAGCTTTGGCCCGGCCGGCAGCGATGCGAGATACGGCACCAACTCGTGCGAGAGCGTCGCGTCGTACACGAACGGGAACTTCTCGGCCGTCGGTTCGACGAAGAAGTCGAACGGATTGATCGCCGTCATCTCCACGACCAGATCGACTTCCACCTTCAGCGAACGAGCTTCCTGCTGGAACACCAACCGCGCGAGGTAATTGCTGTACGGGTCTTGCTGCCAATTCAGAAAGTACTCGTTCGGCTCGATCCGCAACGAGTAGCTCAAAATCGGCGTGCGGCAATGCGGAGCCGGACGCAACCGCACGACATGCGGCTGCAACGTCACCAACCGGTCGTAGCGGTATTCAGTTTTGTGATTCAAAGCGACTCGGATCGACATGGTTCACTTTCAGTAGGTTGGGAGTCCATCCCGACGGGTCGGGATGGAATCCCAACCTACGACGGCGCGCACCGCACGCGCACTTGCCTCAATGGCCCATCGACGCAAAGCGAATCCTGTTCCGTCGCCCGCGTCCGGACGGAACTGTGGGGAATACCTGGAAACGCCCGCTTTCGCCACGAATCAGGGCTGATTTTTGTGAAATCGGCTGCCCCGCGACCGCGCAACCCTGCGTAATCCGAATGCGACCTACGCGACGCTCATCCATTCTAGGAATCGCTTGGCGTAACGGTCGAGATTCTCCTCGCTGCCGCCCCCTCGCAATGGCGAACACATCTCGTAAGCGACCGCTCCTTGATAGCCGACCTCGCGTAGAGCGGTGAAGAACGAACGATAGTCGATGAAGCCTTCACCCATCGGAACGGCACGGATCGCGTCCGGTTCGGAAACGTAATTCACGAGGTTCGGCACATAACTGAATCGCGGCCGGCGGACATAATCCGCGACCGTCGTATGGACGATTCGTGAACCGAGCCGCTTCACGGCCGTGACCAAATCCGAGCCATGCAGGGCTGGAGACCACGCATCGAACGCGGCCTGACAGTTCGGCTCGTCCACGTCGTCGAGCAGATCGGCGAAGCTCTCAAAGTGAACGGCGGTGTCGTGGTGATTCTGCAACGCCAGCGTCACGCCGAAATCGGCGGCGCGGCGAGACGATTCCTTCAACGACTCGACGCACCAATTCCAGGCTTGGTCGTAGCCGACATTCGGCCGGCAGTAGCCGGTGAAGACTCGGACCAGCTTGCAGCCCAGAGTCGCAGCCAGTCGCGCCAACTGCGTGACGTACAAGACCTGCATCTCGCGTGTCGGGATGTCCGGCCGATCGCTGCCGATCGTGAAGTCGGTGTATCCCGCGAGGCACGCGACCTTCAGGCCGAGTTCATCAATCCGCCAGCGCAAGCGTTCGGTGGCGACGTTCTCAAAATCGAGCACCGACAGATGCGGCCGCTTGGCCATGAGCATCACGCCTTCGTAACCCAACGACCACGCGCGGGTCAGAAAGTCATCGAGGCTCAAGCGAACTTGTCCGGGCCAAACGCCAGCGTAGCTGACGGAATGCAAAACCGTTTGAAACATGGTGGTCTCCTTCGTGGGGCAGGTTTTCAACCTGCCTGACCCTGACCGATCGCACTTCTAGTGAACAGTGAAACGAATCACGGGCAGGTTGAAAACCTGCCCCACTCACCACGGCCTTCGCCACTGTTCCCATTGGGATTGGCCTCGGCCAGAGGATTCGCCCGGCCACGCGTCGCGACGCCATTGGCCTTGTTGCCGATCCACAGTCTCGCCGGAATAGTGAAACAGGTGATCGGCCGAGGTCCATTCCTCGAACAAATCGTCGGCATCATTCTGCCAACCGAACAATCGCTTGATGGATCGGATCAACAGCAACAGCACAAACAGGCCACCCCCGAAGAACACCACAACGACAGGTAACAAGACTCCCAGCGAGAAGTACATTTCGACGCGCGGCCAAATCCATTTCCAGCCGAGCAGCGTGACCAGTGTGCCGACGCTGAGAAACGGCCCGAACGGAATCTCGCGATCCCACGCGGCGAGCCGCGTGCAGAGGATCATGGGGACCGACAGGCCGGCCGCCAGAAAAATCGCCACCACAGTCGGCTGCCAGCCGAGAAACGCTCCGACCATCGCCATCAGCACGACATCACCGAAGCCCATCGCTTCCCGCCGCAATGCGGCGTGGCCGATCAACCGAATACCCCAGATCACTCCGCCACCTACCAACAAGCCCGCCACGCTGGCTGCCAGTCCGTGCCAATTCGGATGGTCGGCGATCCATGCCGGCACCGCAGTTGCCGATCCAATCGGTTTCCATCGTCCGGTGAAAAAGGCGATCGCGGAACGCAAAAGGCTCGGATCTTGAATCCACACCGGGACCAACCAGAACTTGCCGAACAGAGTCGCAATGATCATCGCCAGCGTCATCGGCGGCAGTGTCACTGAGTCGGGAATGATCATCAGCTCCCAGTCGATCAACGACGCGACCAGCAAAGCCTCGATCAGCACGAGATGAAAGACGACTCGCAGATTGATCATCGCAGCACCGGTGAATCCGAAGATGTTTGCCGGATTCGCAGGGCTGAGCGTGGTGGTCAAGCAACTGTCCGTGAACGGCGCGAAGCGGCCTTGCGGCACTTCCATCACATAGACCAGCACAAACAGCAGCCCGTTGGCGAGTTCGATCAGCGGGTACTTGCCAGGGATGCCCCGTTTGCAGAAGCGGCATCGTCCTCGCAGCCACAGCCAGCCGAGAATCGGGACGTTGTCCTTCGCGGGGAGTCGCGTTTCGCAGCGATCGCAGTACGACCAGAGCGGTTTCGTCAGCGATCTCCAAGCGCCGAACACTGTTTCGTGGGGCGGAAAGCGATGCACACACACGGTCAGAAAACTGCCGAGGACCGCGCCGTACAAAAACATGAAGACGACCATGAAGGCCGGAGGTAGATCGTAAGGAATCACGCGGTGACTCCTTGCACGGTCGGCAGCAGTTGCTGCACAGCTTGATCGACCAATTGTTCGGCAGCGATCTTGTCGGAGTCCAGCGTGATCGTCGCGCACTGGCGATACAGCGGCTCGCGAATGGCGAGCAGTCGTTCGATTTCCTCTCGACCGCCGCCGCTGGTGAGGTTTGGCCGGCGCTGGCCAGTCGTTGGATCGGTCGCCAAGCGACGCTCGATGGTGTCCGCCGAAGCATGGAGCCAAATCACAGGCCCGGCAGCTTTCATGTCCGCGCGAGTCGCTTCGTTCAGAATCGCGCCGCCGCCGGCCGCGATCACCAGCCGGTCACGTTTCAGCAGTTCCGACAGCAGTTCCCGTTCGAGTCTCCGAAACTCTGGCTCGCCGTCGGTCGCGAAGATGTCTTTGATGGATCGCCCTGCACGACGCTCCAATTCGACGTCGGCGTCGAGCCACTCCCAGCCGAGCCGCTGCGCCAACGGAGCGGCAAGTGTGCTCTTGCCGGTGCCGCGATAGCCGATCAACGTGATGACCATTGTGAGGAAATTCCAAGTCCCAAATTCCAATGTCCAAGGAATGTCCAAAGTCCAAATCCCAATGTCCAACACTGGCCTGTTTGATTTCTTGGAATTTGGGGCTTGGTCATTCTTTGGACATTGAGTTTTGGACCTTGGACATTCGCCATCACGGATTCAATCGGACGGGCGACAACTCGCGCCGCAGTGTTTCACGCATGTGTTCGATCGGTGCCGGCTGACCGGTGAAAAGTTCAAACTGCGAGGCGGCTTGGCGGATGAACATTTCCAGGCCGGTCGCGGTGCGGCATTCGCGCTGCTTGGCTTGCTTGATGAGCAGCGTGTTTTCCGGGTTGTAGATCGTGTCGAAGACCAGCATCCCTTCGCGCAGCCAATTGTCGGCGAACGGCGATTCGTCCACATTGGGGTGCATCCCAACGGGCGTGCAATTGATGAGCACGTCAGCGTACTGCGCCCCACGGTTCTCCCAATTGACGTGTTGGCAACTGAGCTTCTCGGCAAGTTCCTTCGCACGGGAATGGGATCGACTGGCAATCGTCAAGATGCCGCCGTTCTTGACCACCCCGGCACCGATCGCCTTGGCAACTCCGCCGCCACCGAGCATCGTCACTCGCTTACCAGCGATGACGAAGTGGTTGTCGGGTTCCGAATCCAATCCGAGCGACAGGGTTTGCAGCGCGGCGAGGTAATCGGTGTTGGTCGCGTGCCACTGATGGCCAGCATCCTTCCAAAGCGTGTTCGCGGCTCCGATGGTTTGCACCGCGTCGTCGGACTGATCCGCCTTGCCGATGACGTCCTCTTTGTGCGGGATCGTGATGCTGTAGCCCTTCACGTCGAGCCAATCAAAATCGAGCAGCGTCGATTGCAGCTTGTCCTTCGGGACTCGGAACGGGACGTAGACCGCGTTCATCCCCAGGTGCTGAAACGCCGAGTTGTGAATCAACGGGCTGTAAGTGTGCGACAACGGATCGCCGAGCACTCCGAAGACCTGCGTGTCGGCGTTGATCTGGTCGAAACGGTAGAGATTTTTCATCTCATCGAACGACAATTGCCCCGGAGCCAGCTCGCGATCTTTGTTGAACGTGGCGTAGGTCAGCGGGCTGCCGTACTTGCCGCAGAGAACTCGGCTGGCCATGCCGAACTCGCCCATGCAAAAGCCGGCGGTCGGGACGCTGCTGTGTTTGACCAATCGCAGCATCCGCACCATGTCGCCGGGCGAATTCGCCATCGTTGCCAGCTTGATGATGTCCGGGTCGAGCTTCGTCATCCGGGCATGGATGTCGGCCAAGTCTTCCGGCGTCTCATTGAAGTTGTGGTAGCTGATGATTCGCTTGGTCTTGCCGTAGCGGCGAATCTGTGTCGCGATGTCCCATTCCAGATCGACGTACTCGACCCCTTGGACGATTGCCTGCCGGAGCAACGTCTGCCGCTGCTCCTCGGTATCTCGCCAGCGGCCTTTGTCTTCGGCTCGCCGAATCGTGATGACCACGGGCGTCGGCCGGTCCTTGAGCAACCGGCCCAGATCAGGCAGGTGAGACAAATAATCAAGCCGGAACTCCACCAGCTCGGCCCCTTTTTGTGCGAGAGCCTGATGTTCCAGTGTCACCATTTTGTGGCGCGTGCGGCCGATACTGACGCAGATCATGGTTGAGTCGGCGGAAAGCAGTAGGCAGAAGGCAGTTGGCAGAGAGCAGTCTGGCTACTTGTTGGGTGGGATGAGAAATGGTTCTGGGTTGGCGATCATACTTCCGAGCATTCGTCCGACTTCTTCCAGTTTGCCCGTCAGAGAGTCGCGAAGTTGGGTGTCGATGTATCCACAGTCGCGAGCGAAATCCAGCCAGACTTGTGTCTCCGTCGCTTCGGCGTCCGAGTCCGTCAATTTGTTGATGAAGGAGGCTTCGTAACGACGCTTGCGAAATCCCTCCGCGATGTTGGCAGCCACGCTGCGTGAGGAACGTCGGATTTGGTCGGTCAACGAGTATCGCTCGTCGGCCGGGAATGATTTGCTGGCCCGAAAGATGTCCATCGCAACTTGGTACGCCAATTGAAAAACTCTGAGGTCACGATGCCCACGAAGACTGGAACTGCCGCTCATGCTTCTGTGCCTTCTGCTTTCCGCCGACTGCCTTCTGCCTTCTCAGCCGAGACGTCCAAACTGGCGTTCGAGCTCATTTTCCGTCAGCACGAGCGCCGTTGGCCGACCGTGAGGGCAATGGTGGGCGTCGTCGATCAGGTGCCGCTGGGCGAGCAGGCTGTCGATTTCTTCCGGCGAGAGTCGCTGGCCGGCTTTGATCGCGGCTTTGCAGGACATCATGTGCAGCAGCGAATCGAGCAGATCGCGGCGATCGGGTGATTTTTCCGGCTGATCGAGTTGCTCGGCGAGATCGCGGACGAGCTGCGGCAGATTCGCCTTCTTGAGCATCACCGGATAGCGATCAACCAGCACCGTCTGGCGACCGAACTCCTGAACGCCGAGGCCGAGCTGATTGAGTACGTCGGCGTATTCCAGCAGCAATGCGGTTTCTTTCGGTGTGAGTTCGACGGTTTCTGGGACGAGCATCCGCTGCGACTCGACGGCGTTGTTGAGCACTCGCGGCCGCAGGTACTCGTACATGATCCGCTCATGCAGTGCGTGCTGGTCGATCAGCGTCAGCCCCTCGTCGGTCTCGACGACGATGTAGGTGTCGCGAATTTGCATGGCCCGCAGTTCGCCGTGGCTGACGGGGCTTGGTGACATAGCAGTCGTTGGAGCTGATTCGGAAACCGCATTCGATGGCGGCTGATCGGACATCGCGAATGAAGCGACATCGGTGGCTGGTTCGGAACTCGCGGCAGTCGATTCCGAAGGCGGCGGCGTGTGATCCGTGAAACCGGAGCCAGATTCTCCGACACGCGGCAACTCGGCCGGCGGTCGAGGCGTGTTGCTCCAGAGCGAACCGTTCGTCGACGAGTTGCTCGCACCGAACCCGCTGGCTGATTGCCACGCCTGCAACTCAACGCCGCGCGGACGTGGGCCGGCTCCCGCAGTGGAAAAACCGCCGCTCGCGGACGGCAGGTGCATCGTCGATTCAAAATTCAAACTCAGAAATTTCGTCCGCAGCATCGACAGCAGTTGCCGGAACAGAGCTTGGCTGTCGGCGAAGCGGACCTCGGTCTTGGTCGGGTGGACGTTGACATCGACGATCTCGGCGGGGACTTCCAGAAACAAGAACGAGATCGGTTGGCGGCCGATCATTAGCAGTCCGCGATACGCCTCCGTCAGCGCGTGTTGCAACGAGCGATCCTGAATCCAGCGACCATTGAGGAACAGGTTCTGACTCTTGCGAGTGCTCTTGCTGATCGACGGGTGGCCGACGTAGCCCCACATCCGCACGCCCTGCGATTCCGATTCGACGGGGATCAAGTTGTCCGCCAGCTCATTGCCGAACAGCAGCCGGATGCGGTCAAGCAACTGCTGCGTGCCAGGCAACTCGAACACGACCTTGCCATTGTGCCGCAGCGCGAGATGCAGCCGCGGCTGCGCGAGTGCGATGCGGGTGAAGTGTTCGGCGATGTACCCGAATTCGGTCGCCGTCGATTTCAGGAATTTGCGTCGCACCGGCGTGTTGGCGAAGAGCTGCCTTACCTCAATCTGCGTTCCGATCGGGCAGCCGCACGGCTGCGGTGACGTGATTTGGCCGCAATCAGAGGCGATCTCAAATCCTGTTGCCGAATCCGGCTGCCGACTGCGAATTCGAAGCCGGCTGACCTCGGCAATCGACGCCAGCGCCTCGCCTCGAAAACCCATCGTCTGCACGCGGAAGAGGTCGTCAGCCGACGCGATCTTGCTCGTCGCGTGAGCGGTCACGGCCAGCAGCAAATCATCGGGATGAATCCCTTCGCCGTCATCGACGATGCGGATCAGTTCGCCGCCCCCCGCTTCGATATCGACTTCAATGCGCGACGCCAGTGCGTCGAGACTGTTTTCGAGCAGCTCTTTGACGACGTTGGCCGGCCGTTCGATGACTTCGCCAGCGGCGATTTTATTGACGACCGAAGTGTCGAGTGGATGAATCCGAGACATCGCGCTGAGTGATTCCTCTCTGGCCTGTGGAAGTTACCGGATTGCCGTGCGGGCGTCTCGCCTGCGCCGTAAATCTCCGTGGAAAACTGGCATCGCCCGGCTGTCGCTTGGTCTCCTAGAATCCCGCACCATGTTTGAGACGGAGCGAAAAACTCTGGATTCCACGACTCACCGCCGAGCCGGCTTCACGCTGATCGAGCTGTTGGTCGTGATCTCGATCGTGGCCGTTCTGATCGCTCTGCTGCTGCCGGCGGTGCAGCAGGCTCGCGAGCGGGCTCGCACGATTCAGTGTCAGAACAATCTCAAGCAGATTGGGCTGGCTCTGGCCAGCTACGAGGGGACGCACCGCTGTTTCCCGCCGAGCTTTGTGCGGCAAGAAGACGGCAACCCACCGCCGCCGACGGGTGGTGCGGCGTTGCAGTACCGCGTGCATTGGAGCGGCTTCCACATGCTGTTGCCGAACCTCGAACAGCAACCGTTGTACCGGCAGTACGACTTCCGCAAGACGTGGCTGTCGAGCCTGACGAACATGAGCGATCATTCGATGTGGCCGCTCAACGCCACGGTGATCTCAACGCTGCTTTGTCCGAGTGCGTCGCATTCCACACTGGCGCTGGGGAGTCCCACTTTGTGGATGCAGGGTGCTCCGACCGATTACTCGTTCAGTCATGGAGCGGACATCATCCGAGCGCTGCCCGGTCCAGAGGCCGCGTGTCCCGGCGGGCTGCTGCATTACTGGCAACAGACCCCTTCGGAGACTCGCGGAGCGTTCGGCTACAACAGCACCTGCCGGCCGCAAGACATTCGCGACGGAACTTCGCAAACATTTGTGCTTGGCGAGAAAGCGGGCGGGCTGCTGACCTACGGCGGTCCCAATTCGAGCTACCCGACGCTGAAGGTCGAGTACCCGTGGGCGATGGCCGCAGTCGTTTATTTCGCTCCGGCGGGACAGACGTGGGTGGTCGATGCACTTGCCGTGACGCGCGACATTCAGCTCCCCGATTGCCCGGCCTCACCCGCCGGAACCGGAGTGCCGTTTCCGATGAATCCGCGGCCCCAAATGATGGGCGTGACGTCGAACGAGCGGCCGTTGTACTCGTTTCAGTCGGATCACAACGGCGGAGCACAGTTCCTGTTCGCCGACGGCAACGTGCGGTTCCTCAACCAGAACATCGATCAAGGGGTCTATGAGTCGCTCTCGACCATCAACGGCCAAGAACGAGTGGCGTCGCAGCAGTATTGATTGGTTGATTGAGAGTGCAAAGTGATGAGTGCAGAGTGCAAAGTGAAAAGTGTCGATCAAACGCTCCTGCGGCTTTGCACTTTGCACTTTGCACTCTGCACTCGTCACTTTGCACGGTGTTGCGGCTTGGCAACGCGCCCCAGTGCTCCGGTCGAGTTCCGGGTAAGAGCCATCCGATGGTTCCCCTGTCTGCTTTTGCTCGCACTGTCCGGATGCGGCAAGAAGGACAGTTCGCTGGCCGAGGTGCGGGGCGACGTCACGTTTTGTGGGCTGCCCGCCGTGGCCGAGATTTCGTTCGAGCTGCTCAACGCGGCCGGGAAAGCGGTGGGCCGAGCCTCCACGGCGACCAGCGACGAATCGGGACGCTTCCGATTGATGTTGGACGAATCGCAGCCGGGTGCCAAAATCGGCCGGAATCGAGTGGCGATCCGCGTGCAACGGCTCGCTCCGTCGCGTGAGGCCGCAGAGCAGTCCGACACTTCGCGAGACGGCGTGATCGGAACACTCAAAGCCACACAGGTCATTCGTGACGTTCAAGCGGACGACAACCAATTCCATTTTCGGCTGACGTACTGAAACGCGGTGCGCGGCAAACCAAAACGATCGGCGAATCACGATGAAGTTTCTTGCGAGTGCCACGGCGGTGTCTGCCGAGACGGTTCTCTTTCGACCACGCGGATCGTGGTTTCTGATCGGAATGTTGTTGCTCGCCGCGCTTCCGGGTTGCGGTGGCGAGCGACTCTCACCGGCGGCGCTCGCGGCGCGAAATGCGTTGCGACTGGCTCGGCCCCAAGAAGCGCTCGACAAGTTGTCCGAAGCGAGTGACTCGACGCCAGCGGGGCATTTCCTCCGAGCCTGCGCGCTGGAACAACTCGAACAAGTCGATGCGGCGAAAGCCGAGATCAAATTGGCGCTCGATGCCGCTCCGAAGAATCCCAAATACAAAGGCTACTCGTTGCGTCTGAAGCTGTTCGACGGAGACGAAACGTCCATCGAACCTTTGCTGGAGTTGTACAACCAGAATCCCTCATCGGCAGCGGTCTCGCTGTATGCCATCTTTGGGTTCCAAGCCAAGCATGTGCAGCAACGCTCGGACAAAAAACTGCGTGCGGCTCGCGTGCAATTGAGCAATGCTCAAGCCGCCTTGAAGACCGCGTTGAAGCTGTCCGGCGAAATCCCGGAACATCATCGCGAACTGCTCGGCATGGCGGTCTGGTTCGAGCAACCCGACGACGCCATCAAGCTGGTCGATGCTCTGCTGCGAGACGATCCGGAGAATGCCGAACTCCTGCGAGATCGCGTGAAGGTGTTGCTCATGGCCAAGCGGCCGGGCGAAACGATCTCGGCGGCCACGGCGTTGTACAAGCGGCAAGAGCGAACGGAAGCGGCGGCGGTCGAATTCGCCAACACGTTGAATCGTCTGCCTCCTTCGCCGGTCGTGATGCGGGAGTACGAATCGCTTCGCGAGTCGTTTCCCACGAACACGGCGATCCTGATGAGACACTGCTGGTCGCTCGGCAAAGCGGGGCGATCCGAAGAGGCGTGCGAGGAACTCGCCAAGGTGTTCCACCAGCAGACCGACCCACGCCGACGCCGCACGCTGGCTCAATCGGCCGTCGCCATTCCGCTCGAAGCGAGTGACGCCGACACCGCCGCTCAACAGTTGAAGGCGTACCGTAAGGAGATCGTCGATGACCAGATGATCGCGTACTTCGAGGGCCAGATCGCCGCGATCCGCAAGGACTACGAAGCCTCGGTCTCGAAGATGCAAGACGTCGTTAACATCTACCGCTCGGACAGCCGTGCGTCGCCAGAGCTGGCTCGCGTCGCGCTGGGACACATTCAGCAAGTCCTCACCGAGCAGCAGCTTGCCGACCAGATTCGCAAAGCGGCCGAGTTGACGCTTCGTCGCAGCGGCATCAACCAAGATGACGCCGTCAACATTCACAAAGAGGCGGAATCGCTGCTCCAATTGCTGGAAGTCCACGACCGACCGACCAACGTGAAGCCAAAGTCGGAAGGCCCCACCGTCGTCCTTCCGAAAGAGAATCCACCGAATTGACCGCGAATCGCGGGAACCTCAGAACGTCACGTCGAGACCCAGGTTGATCGCCTGAATCCAAAAGTCGGCATTCTGAGCCTGAAGCGCCGGACGGCTTGGTGTGAGCGGGGGTGTTGTCGGCGGGAACAAATTCGGATTGACCGTGAAGTCGATCTGATTGTCCGCTCGCGCGGCCTTCGTCAAATAGATCATCGAGTATCCGAATTTCAGATTCATGTTCGACCGGAACTTCCAGACCAAATTCGCGCCACCTTCGGGCAGCACGGTCCAGTCGTTGCGACGATATTCGCCGATGTTGCTGCTCAACGCATAGACGCCACCCACAGCCGTCACCGGCGGAGGTGCTCCAGCCACGGTCGTCACCGTCTGGCCCCGAATGTCGATCGTCTGGTGCAGGTTGCCTGCCGCCACTTTTGTCAGCACGTTTAACGACAGTCGATCGCTCCAGCGGTAGCTGGTTCGCAAACCGAGATCGAGACCGTTGAACGTGTTCTTGGCGGAGAAGTCGTCGCGGCTGTCGATGCTCGTGCCCGGCAGTGCGATCGAATCCAGGTGTTGATTGATTCGCAACTTGTCTTGAAACGAGGCGAAGCGGTAGCCGAACAACGCATCCATCCGCCAACCCGATTCTTCCTCCCAGATTTTCTCGGTGATGTCCAAATTGATGCTGTAGAAGTCGCCGACTTTCGACTCGATGTCGATCGTGCCGGTCGAGAGTCCCGGAAAGCCGACCAGCACTGAGGCCGGGTCTCCGATGGGAGTCGATGTCGCGTCATTGTACGGCCGAGCAAGAATTCCGTTGTGATCGGCCGAGTCAAAGGAGAAGCTCGACGAGTTGCTGCCCAAATACATGAAGCCAGCTTCGACTCCGATTCCATAATCCTGGTCGAAGATGTACCCCGCTCCAAGACGCAAGCCGGGCAGGACTCCGCTGCTTTGAGTTCCACTGAGCAGCGTCGTCGTGGACGGATCACCCAGCACGCCTGCGACCGATTGATCGGTTCCGGCCGTGCTGGTGGTCACCAATGGTGAGAGGTGGACCCCCTCAACCCAACCGAAGAGAAACTCTCCGGTCAGCCAGGCGTTGTCTTCCTGAGGCGCAAATGTCAGCACATCGCTCGGGGGAGCCACGCCGTCTTGAGCGCGAATCGAACCGATCCCGGCCAACAGAAGTCCGAGAAGACACAGAATTCGTTTTGTCATGTCATCGCTCCATCGATTTCGCGGGTCCGTGAATTCGTTCCCGCCGCAGTCATCCTTGACCGCGATCAAACAATCGTTCTGCTGGCCGAAGCAAGAGTCCCGCTGAGGAGACCGTCACTCGGAGTCACCTCGACCGTGACCACTTCGCCGACGATGTCTTCACTGATCGTACTCATGTCGAGCGTGTCAGTCAGGCTGGCGGTGGCTGGCGTCGTCTTCACCGTGACCAATCCGACCTTCCAAACGTAGGTCAAGTTGACGGCCTGGCCATTGACGTCGGCAGCCGTGGCCGTGGCCGTCAGCACCGAGTTGACAGTGGGACTTGCGGGGGTCAATGCAACCGTCGCCGTTGGCGCAGAGTTGCTGGCGACAGTTCTCGTCGCGGTGACGACCGTTCCATTGACCGTGCCGTCGTTCGGCGTGACTTCGACCGTGACCGTGCTTCCCACGACCTCGG
>CAZILR010000011.1:6545-8830 GCA_964539995.1 uncultured Planctomyces sp. | reverse complement strand
GTCGAGCGTGTCGGTCAGGTTGGTCGTGTCCGAAGTCGTCTTCACGGTGGTCGATCCCACCTTCCAGACGTAGGTGAGTTCGACGGGTTGACCATTGACGTCCGTGGCCGTGGCGGTGGCGGTCAGCACCGAGTTGACGAGCGGGCTCGCAGGCGTCAGCGCGACGGTCGCCGTTGGCGCGGTGTTGCTGGCGGCGAGCGTTCGCGTCGCGTTGACGGTCGTGCCATTCACGAATCCGTCGTTCGGCGTGACTTCGACCGTGATGACATTTCCCGCAACCTCGGTGCTGATCGTGCTCAGATCGAGCGTGTCCGTCAGGCTGCTGGTGGCCGATGTGGTCTTCACGACCGTCGTTCCGACCTTCCAAACGTAGGTCAGGTTGACCGGATTGCTGTTGCCGTCCGTCGCGGTCGCGGTCGCGGTGAGCGTCGAATTCACCAGCGGCTGCGCGGGATTCAGAGCGACTGTTGCCGTGGGAGCGGTATTGCCGGCGGGAACGACCCGCACTTTGAACGTCGTGGTCACGGACTCGCCGGACAGGTCGGTCGCCCGGACAACAATGTCCGCCATTCCGGATTGGTTGGCCTTGGGCGTGACCTTCAATCGGTGATTGACGATCTCGGCGGTGAACAGCGTCGTGTCGATCATCGCGACCGGCGAATTGCCGGACATCAGCGAATAGCTGAGCTTCTCGTTCCGGGCGACGGTTTCGGCGATGTTGAGGATTCGCAAGAAATTGTCAGGCGTCGCATCGGTTGGGAAACTCGACCCCGAGTAGTCATCCAGTGGTAACTCATTGAGCGCGCTGTTTCCGGTACTGGCGGCTTGATTGGTGACAGTCGTATTGCTCGTGCCGCCAGGACTGACCAAGTCATTCAGCACACTGTCGGTCACTACGGCGGTTGAGGTCGTGCCGACGATTCTACCGAAGACCGTGAACCCGCCATTCTGGCCATCGAGATTCCCCGAATTATTCCCCAGATTGAAGAAGAACTGACTCGACGCGCTGTTCGGATTTCCGCCAAGTTTCGCCATCGCGATGGTGCTGGCGAGATTCGAACGGGTCGCGCTGAACTCGTTCTGAATCGTGGGATCGGTACTGACCGAATCGAAGTCATCCGTGGTGTCGTTGAACGAGAATCCGCCGCCCTGCAACACGAAGCCACTGGCCAAACGATGGAAAATCGTGTTGTCGTAGCGATTCGAGTCCACATACTCGTAGAAGTTCGCCACGGTGATCGGCGTGTCTTTGTCGAACAATTCGACGTTGATGTTGCCGGCGGATGTTTGAAACTGCACTTCACTGTTTTCAAAGTCTTCGTCGGTGAAGACTCCCGCCAAGTCCACGTTCTGCGCGGTCGGCGTTGCAGAGGTCGTGAACGAAACTTCTGAACTGGCCGTCCCCAGCACGGTCGGAATGGCATTGCCGATCCGCCCATCGCCGGCCGCCTCGAAGGGCAACGTCTCGGTCGTGGAGGTGTTCAAGAATTGACGCAACGAAATAATCGTCGGCTTCAGTTCCCCCATCGCGATGTTTTCGTTGACCTCGCCGGACTCACCGACGACCACGCCCCCGACAGTCACCGCCGAACCGGTCAACTGAGTCCCCGGCTGCGCGGTCAGCGTGTAGGTTCCTGCCGGAACGCGAAAGAACTTGAACTCGCCATTGGCATCGGTCGTCACCGTCTCGCTGAAGGTGTTGCCGGCATTCGACAACGTCACGACGACACCGCGGACGACGACTTCACCTTCATCGCTGGGAATCTGGCCGGTGTCGCCGCTCCCATTGGCGTCGATGAACGTCAGACCGCTGACGATCGCCGTTCCTGCCAGCAGCGCGCGGGGTTCCAAACGCTCAGCCGCCACACGTCGCGACAGTGGCCGGCGACGATTCCGGATTCCCTTTTTGTAAAATCCCAACCAGTCGCCCAATCGCCAAGTCATCAAAGGCATCTGCCGTCTCCATTCCGCGCCCGCAAGTTCAAGTGATTCAAGTTGACCGCCCGCGTCGTTCCGATCGGCGAAACTTGCCGATTCACGGAGCCGACTTTGACGGATGGGAAAACAATACCGGCGCTGGAGAGACTATCGTCAATGGAAACTTCCGTAGTTCACACAAAGATTGCCGAGATCAAATTGTTGACCCGCAGAGTTTCACACTCCGGCCGTAGCGGCAAGCTGCCAGCTTGCCGCTGAATCTCCACAAGCGGGCAGCTTGTGGCTACGGTCGTTAAAGCTGACCGGTGAGGTAGTAGTACTCCAGCAACTCGGCGAGCGTGCGTGGA
>CAZILR010000011.1:0-6445 GCA_964539995.1 uncultured Planctomyces sp. | reverse complement strand
TTAAAGCTGACCGGTGAGGTAGTAGTACTCCAGCAACTCGGCGAGCGTGCGTGGAACCTCGCGCGGCGGCAAATCCCGCTGGCCGGTCCCCGGTTGAATCGGGACGGTCGAATCCAGGTAGACCTTCAGCGAGATCGCCGTCGAGTTGCCAGCGAGGTCGCGGACACTGAAGTTGATCTCCAGGTATTTTTTGCCGCTGGCGTCGGTCTTGACCGGGAGGCTCTTCAAGTCTTTGAACTCACGGCGGAAGTGCATCTCGCCGAAGCTGTCATCGAAGACGGTGCCACGGATCACGATGCCGAATTGCAGCCCCAGCGGGTTCACACGCAGGTCGCTCTTCGGATCGAGCGTGAACGTCGGAGCCTTCGTGTCGCCGTAAACGAAGAAGGTCCGCGTGGCCCCGTCGATTTGGCGAGTCACCAAATTCCAACCTTCGCGGATCGGCGTGGTCGTCTTCTCGGTAATGTGATCGCCGCGAGCGTTCTCGTAGCTCAACGTGTAGTTGTTCGGCTCGTTCGTGTACTTGTCGGAATGCAATTCGAGATCCGGCAGGTACGTCGCTCGTGAACCAACGAGACCGTTGATGCCTTCGACAACCACGGCGTCGGCCGGGGCAACCACGCCACCCGGAGCGATGCCGTACTGCTCCCACAACTGAGCGTTCGTCTTGCCGACGATCTCTGGCGGCAGCCAAGTGAGGTCCGCGGTCGCCGACGCCGGGAACGGCACGAAGTCGGCGGCTTGCTTGAAGTAGTAAACTTGGTGGTTGTTGAACCGCACCGTACCCAGCCGCACGATGTCGGGGCTGAAATACGTTTCGATGTCGCGGTTCCGCATGCTAATTTCGCCGTTCAAGTAAATCTCGAACTGCTGCCGGCCGCCGAGCTGCTGCGCGGTCAGCGGCAGGAACTGCGGATCGCCGATGATATCCACCGTGCGGATCGTGTCTTCGGTGCTGCTGATCTCGATGGCTCGGACGGCTCGGAAGATGCCGTCCTTGATGACGGTCGCGCGATTGACTGCCACGTCGATGCCGACTTCCCAGCCTTCGGCTCGGACGTTCTCGTAGGTCATGTTGTTCGTGACGTTGTTGCGATCGAACGCGGTGCCCCAGACTCCGCCACCGTTCACTTTGCCGAGCACCAAGGCGTTGCGGATCGTCGTGCGTCCGGTGTACGGGTTGAAGAAGCCCTGTCCGCCGGTGTTCCAGGTCGTCGTGTTGTCGATGTACGACTGCCCGTCGGGCATGTGCGTCAAATGGAACCACGTTTCGAGACCGCTGCCCGAAGCGAACGCGATGTTGCCGTCCACTCGTTTGAGCGGCACGGTTCCGACCGGCAAGCTGTCGCGCCCGCCAGCGAGGCTCGGATCGTCGAGGTTCGCGGCGTCGAATTCGGCTTTGCTCGACGCGGTGAAGAAGATGAACGCGGCTTCGGCGTTGCTGGCGGCGATGTTGTCCACGACTTCGATGCCTGGGCCTTGTAGCCAGAAGCCGTGACCGCCGTGACCGAAGTCGAAAATGTCTTGCCGATCTTCGAGTCCGTCCCCCGAACCTTCACTGCGGATCGACAGGTTGCGGACCATCGAGCCGATCTCGTTGCCAATCTCGCCCACGAAGCTCGACCCCTGCACGTTGAACGCGACATTCTCGATCATGTTCACGTTGCTGTCGTGATTGACGTAGCCCCAGCCCGGACTATCGACCACCGCGCTGCCGCTGACGTGAGCCGGTATCTTCGCGCCATCGACTCCCGTGCGATGGAAGTGGACGGCATAGCGGCCCTGCACGTTGAGGCCGGTTGTCGGCAGGACTTTCCCTGCCTCGTCGAACACGGGATCGTTCAGCGGATTCCGTTTGTCGGTGCGGCCGAGTCCGTAGAAGCCGACGTTTTCGACATCGGCCTTCTGGCTGTGCATGAACATCACATGCCCGCGACGCTGCGTGATCGCCGGGTTCTGCGACATGATGACCACGTTGCGGTTCATGTCGGCGATGTAAACCTTCAGACCGAATCCTTCCGGAGGGAGATGATTGAACGCCAACCCTTGGACGCCGGCGAGATCGTCATTCGCGTCGATCGTGATCGTGTTGCCGTTGATCGCAATCAGTTTGAGTTCTTCGTCCTGTTTGGCCTTGATGTCGGTTGTCGTGCCGGTCAGAACGAGCCGATCACCGACTCGCCAATTGGTCGGCACGGCGTCGAGCGTCAGTTGTATCGCCCCTTTGTGGACGCCGTTCAACGCCACATACGGCGTGACCGTTTCGCCGTGCATCTCGGCGGTGCCGTGCGAGATCAAGCCTCGGCTGAGCTGTCGCGGATCCCACGTCTGGTCGATGTCCCGCCCGTTGTCGGCGATGACCAGCCGAGCCGCGACCCCCGATTGAATCGGAGCCGCATCGCTCCCCATGCGGAACGTGCCGGTCGCGTCCACGACGACGGTATCGACCAGCATTTGAGTGTCGATGTTCGTCGCGAATTGCAGCGTGCCGTCCACGCGGACCCACTTCATCGCGTTGGTTTGCACCGCGTTGAACGTGACCGTGTGCCCGGCCGCCACCAGCACCTGAGCCGCACCCGTCGGAACGCGGCCACCTTGCCAAGTTGCCGGATCGCTCCAGTTACCGTTCGCCACGCTGACGAACGTCGCGGCCTCGCGCGGCACGAGCGCGAACAGTGCGAGATGCTCGGCCTGCTTGGCCGGATCGTCCTGATGCGGCAGCGTCGGATCGGTCGGCGTGTCGTGGTCATGCCCGTCGCCGCCCGTCCCGGACGTGTCTTCGTGATCGTGCGAGTCGTGATCATGTTCTTCGTCGGCGTGCCCTTCCGGCGAGAACATGCCGTCGTCCAGGTCGAGCATCTGTGCGTGAACGTGTTCTGGCATCGACAGCAGTTGTTCGCGAGTCAGCACGGCCTGAGCCTCGTCGCTCATCTGATGGAACTGCCATTCGTTCTCGAACAACTCCATCTGCTCGGTCGTCAGATGCGTGACTTGCTCTGGGTTGAGGAACTGGAAGTACCACGCATGATTGACGTCCTGAATCTGATCGACGGTCAGATGATCGCGCTGCGTCGAGGTCAAATGCTCGATGGTCACGTCGGCGGTGTTGATGGATTGAATCTGCTCAACCGTCAGGCCGGCTCGCACGTCTTCGGGGATTTGCTCGAAGTACCAGCAGTTGGGAATCGAAGCGATCTGCGTGGTCGTCAGGTCGTCGATCTGATCGACGTGCAGATGATCGAAGTCCCAATACTCGACGTCGTGGATCTGTTCGAGCGATAGCCAGCCGACTTGCGGAGCGGTCAGTTCGTCGAGCCCAACCAACTCGACATTCAACGCTTGAATCTGCGGTTCATTCAACACCGCGCGGGCGGCATCAGGCATCTGACCGAACCACCAGCCGTTGTCGATCGCCGCGAGTTGTTCCGGCAACAAGTTCGGTGCCTGCGTCGGCGTCATCTGGTTGAAGTCGTAGAACTCAACCTCGTGAATTTGATCCGGTGTCAGCGCGTTGACCTGCGCGACCGTCAGACCGTCGAGTCCGATGTCCTCGATGTCGAGCGACTTTACTTGAGTGTTCGTTAACGCGGCTCGCGCCGCTTCGGGGATTTGCTGGAACCACCAGCCGTTGTCGATGCTGGCGAGTTGCTCGGCCGTCAGCCACGGCGTCTGCGTTGCATTGAGATACCGGAAGTCATCGTAATCGAGCGACTGGACTTGAGCCTTTGTCAGCATCGCTCGCTGCGCAACCGTCAGATTGTTCAAGCCGACCGCGGCGACGTTGAGCGCTTGGACTTGCACGCTCGTCAGCGCCGCCCGTGCCGCGGCCGGGATTTGTCCGAACCACCAACCGTTATCGATACTCGCGACCTGTGCGGTGGTCAGCAGTGGAATCTGCGATGCGGCCAAATATCTGAAATCGTCGTAGCTCAGCCGCTGAACTTGAGCGGTCGTGAGCTGCTTCACCTGCGCGGCGGTCAGCAGTTTCAACCCGACGTCTTCGACCCGCAGAGCTTGCACCTGCGCCGGCTTCAACGCCGCGCGAGCTTCGGCTGACATGCGGCCGAACCACCACTCGTTGTCGATCGACGCGAGTTGTGCTGCGGTCAGGCTGACGACCTGTGTTGGCGTGAGCGACGGGAATTCCCACTTCGACAGCGATTGAATCTGCGGCACGCTGATCTGGGAGACCTGCTTCGCGGTCAGCCCGCTCAGTCCAAGTTCGCCGACATTCAACGCCTGCACTTGAGTCGCGGTCAGAGCGGCTCGCACCGCTTCCGGGATTCGCTTGAACCACCACTCGCCGGGGATGCCCGCGAGTTGATCCGCCGTCAGGGAGACGACCTGCGCCGCCGTCAGGTCCGGGAAGTCCCAATAATTCAGTGCCTGAATTTGGACGACCGACAGGAACGTCGTTTGTTGATCCGTCAGCCAATCAAAGCCGGTCGAGGCGACCATCAGCGCCTTGACCTGTCCGGCCGTCAGCGCGGCTCGAGACTCGTTCGACATTTGCTCGAACGACCAACTTCCCGACGTGCTGCCGATTTGCTGAGCCGTCAGGAACGGCACTTGAGCCGGCGTAAGGTCATCGAACTGCCACGACCCCATCGCTCGAATCTGTCCGACGGTCAGGTTGCCAACTTGCTGAGTGGCCGGTGCTGCCGAGTTCGCGACCGCTCCGGTGAACGCCGTCCATTGCGCGGCCGTCAGCGATTTCGTCTGCGATGGCAAAAGCCGCGCGATGTCTTTCGGCTTGAGCGTCTGAATCTGCGCAACGGTCAACGCCTCAATTTGCTTGTCGGTCAACAAACCCAACCCGACATCGGCAATCTTCAGCAGTCGAATCTGATCCGCCGTCAACGCACCCCGAACATCCGCTGGCATCGCGCGGAGCAACTTGTCGTTCGTGATCGTTTTGACCTGTGTCGCCGTCAGCGACGAAATCTGGCTCGGCCGCAGCAACGGGAAGTCGGCGACCTTCAGCGACTGAATCTGCGCGACGGTCAACGCGTCGATCTGACCTGGCGTCAGCCCCAACAGCCCAGTCTTGGCGACGCTGAGCTGTCTGACTTGATCCGGCGACAACGCCGCGCGAGCCTCGGCCGTCATCGCGTTCAACTGCTTCGTGGTCGTGATGCTCTGAATCTGCGCGGTCGTCAGGAACTGCACTTCGATCGGTTGCAACGTCTTGAACTGATCGATCTTCAACGCCTGCACGCGAGTCTGCATCGCAGCCAACTCAGCGGGAGTCAGCGTGACCGCACTCATCACCGTGCGAACTTCGAGCACTTCCAAGGACCACGTTCGGTCTTGCCGGCAACGACGCCGAGCCTGTCGATTGGTCAGTCCCTTCACCCAGTTCAACGACAACCACGATCCTTTGGCAAAAAGCATTGGTCTCACTCCAGCAGACAAGACGTGAAAACAAGAAGGGCGGACGGTCGGCGATCAATGCCTACACAACGAATAACTCAACGAATCGAGTTGTGGGATCGTCACATCTCGAAGTTCACAAACCTCGCGGACAACCGCACGAAAGCGTGGCTCGGCCAAAAGTTCGCAGGGCCAGTCGTGCAGATTCCTGCCGGCGGATTCGTGCAAAGTGCGAAGCCGAGGACTCACTGCTATTCTGCTTGGCATCGCAAAACTTTCTCGAACCTTCCGAGGCCATTGATGAGCGGTCGAACCGGCAACCCAGAGCGTCCTGCCACAGTCGGCTTAATCGGGCTGGGGCTGATCGGCTCGGCGGTCGCGGAACGATTGCTCGCCGCTGGCCACACGGTGGTCGGCTTTGATGTGTCCGAGGAAGCTCGGATCAAACTCAGCCAACAGGGCGGAGTGCGAACCTCAACGGCTGCGGAAGTCGCCGAGGAGGCGGACATCGTGTGGCTCGCGCTGCCAAACGACACGATCTCGCGTGACGTGCTGACGGAAATCGAACCGCAGTTGCGGGCCGGGCAGATCATCGCCGACCTGGGAACCGGCGACCCGCTCACCGCCGAGTCGCTTGCGGCCCAGCTTGGCGATCAAGGCGTGACGTTTCTGGACGCGACGATCTCCGGCAGCAGCGCTCAAGTGCGGCGTGGCGATGTGCTGGTCATGGTCGGTGGCGACGACTCCGGTTTCGACGTGTGCCAGCGACTGTTCGAGTCCTTCGCGTGGCAAGTCCGCCACGTCGGGCCAAGCGGTCGCGGAGCCTGGATGAAACTCGTGACAAATCTCGTGCTCGGCCTGAATCGCGCGGCACTCGCCGAGGGACTCGCGTTCGCGGAGGCTCTCGGCCTCGAACCGGCGATCGCCTTGAGCGTACTCCGCGACAGCATGGCCTACTCGCGAATCATGGACACGAAGGGGACGAAGATGGTGACTCGCGACTTCACGCCCGAAGCTCGCCTGTCGCAGCATCTCAAAGACGTCCGCCTGATCCGCGAAGCCGCCGCGCGAG
>CAZILR010000010.1:21388-23001 GCA_964539995.1 uncultured Planctomyces sp. | reverse complement strand
GACGGCTCGAAGGAGCCGAAAGGCAAGTCGCCGAAAGAAGGGGACGAGCCGAAGCCGGGCGACAACGATTCAAAGAAGCCTGATGGCGACGGCAAGAAACCCGATCCGAACGATCCGAAGTCGATCAATAAGTCGAATGGCAAAGAGGGTGATGACAAAAACGCCGACGGCGGCAACAAGCCGATGCCCAAGAATAATCCGGGCGAGAAAAACGATCCCTCGGCTTCCGAAGACAAGGCAGGCGGTGAGAAACCAGACAGCAAGCCAGACGCTCAGAAGCCGGCTCCGACTGACAAGCCGGGGAACGATCCGAAGCAATCGAAGCCGGACGGCAGCGGGAAATCTGACAGTCAAAAGCCCAAGGGACTCGGCAAACCGGAGACGGATGACAAGCAGCGTTCACCCGACGGAGCGAAAAGCGACAAGCCGTCGAACGACGGCAAGTCGCAGAATCCCAAAGAGGGTGATGCTGGAAGCGACAAGCCCGACCCGAAGAAGCCGAACGATCCGGCCGGCAAAGGGGCTGACGACAAAGACTCGAAGTCGCCCGACAAACAACCCGGCTCGGACAAGTCCGAAGATTCTAAGCCGGGGGACAAAGGAACCGAGAAGGCCGACTCGTCCAAGAAGCCTCGACGTGGTCAGCAAGGGGACAAGTCGAAAGATCCGTCGAACGACAAGGGGGAAGACAACAAGTCCCCGTCCGACAAACCGGGTGATGACAAGGCCGGACAGTCGAAGGATGGCGACAAGGGAGACTCTGGCCAGTCGAAGAAAGAAGGCTCGCCGAAGTCCGACAAGGGAGGACAGAAGCCCGGCGGAAAAGAGGGTCAGCAGAAGTCTGCGAGCAAAGAGGGGGGCGGCGAGTCGTCGGATTCCGACTCCGATTCCAAAGGGCCAGCGAAGCCCGGTTCACAAGGGGGCAAGAATGGTAAGGCTGGTTCGGCTCCGGGCGGTGGTAGCGCCAGCCAACCGGGTGACCCCAGCTCATCGAACAATCCGTCTGGTTCCGGCAGCAGTTCCAGTGCGCCGGAAGAGGCGAATGAGGAGTTCACCAAAGAGGCAGCGAATCTGGTGCTCAAGCGGTTGCAGAAGGACATCGAGCGCGGCGAGGTCGATCAAGAATTGCTCGACGAACTTGGTTGGACGCCGGAGCAGATGAAGAAGTTCGTCGAACGGATGCAGCAGCAGCTCGAAGCCAAGCCGGACGACGACTCGCCACAAGCGAAGGCGAAGCAGCGGCAGTTCGAGGAGATGCTGAAGAACCTCAACCTGACGGAGAAGACTCAGCGCCGCGACGACACGAACAAAGACAAGCAGGCGGGCGATGGCATCGGCCCGGTGCGCCGGCCGCCTCCGCCGGAGTACCGCGAGTCGTTTGAGTCGTACACGAAGAGCTTGTCGAAGAAGAAAGCGGCCGAGACGCCGAAGAAGTAGCCCTGTCGCTCCGCGACAGGACAGCCGCGATTCGCTGAGCGTCGTTGCTAATTGCGAGTCGACAGGTGATCGACGTCGTCAGCCCGTTCGGCTTTCCTGTCGCGGAGCGACAGGGCTACCGCGGCCGCGAAGCAACTGTTGGGCGACGGATCAGGAGTTGGAATGACTCGTAGGAA
>CAZILR010000010.1:0-21378 GCA_964539995.1 uncultured Planctomyces sp. | reverse complement strand
TTCCCCCGTTGCTTCGCCCGCCAGGAGCGAGGCGACTACGTTCACGCAATCAGCGCGGCCGCGAGGCAACCGTTGGGCGGCGGAGCAAGAGTTGGAACGACTCGTAGGAATGCACGGCCATGCCGCCGAATTTCTTGTACGAGCGGAATGAGTTCTCGGCGGCTTTGACTTGTTCGAGGAACGTGTCGTAGTTGTCGTCGCCGAAGGTGATCTTCGGAAGCATCTCGCTGGTGGCTTGGAAGGCGGGGATTTCGGCTCGGCCGGGATTGGCGAGATCGCGGTTGCGGAAGTTGCCGAGTTCGGGATCGACGCGCACAGCGGTTTCGGCGGCGACTCGGAGTTGAGCGATTGAGGTCGCGGGCAAGTTCTGACCGGCGGCTCCGAACTTGTCGCTGATGCTTTTCATCGCTCGCTGAAACCGTGCGAGTTCTTCGCCATTCGGGGCGACGGGTACTTCGAGTCCGACGTGGACGTTCTCGCCATCGTCGAGCCGGCGCACTCGGAAGCCTTCGTAGCGGCAGAGGTCGCTGAACTCACGAGCGTTGCCGCGAATCGCGGTCTCGAAGCGTTTGCGTGGCAGACCGACGACGAACCAGGTGTCGGTCGGCGCGGACAGCGACGTCTCGACACCCATGAAGACACGAGCGCCTTTCGTTTCATCGGCGTAGCGCAGGATGTCTTGGCCGTGGACGACCATGCCGTCGGCTCCGTCGGCGTTGTCGCGGTAATTCATGATGCCGACGTTGTCGAGTAGATCGACGCAGTGCCAACTGGCCGGCTTCTTCTTGCCATTGAACGTGACCTCGCCGACGGGTCGGCCGGTTTGCGAATCGTTGTGATGCCACCAGAAAGGAATATCGACGCCGAACGACAAGCCCGATTGCGTGCGGACTCGGCGCTGGCATTCGACATGCACGTCGAGGAATTCCTTGAGCATCCGCTCGCGGCGTGTGCGGTCGCCCCAGCCGAGCAGCGCATGCGGTTCGTTATCGAAGTGGATGCCGTCGAAGCGTTGATCCGGCTTCGACACTTGATTGAAGGCAATGACCGCCTCGACCACACCCAGCGGAATCGAGTGCTTGGCGCGAGCACAGAATTCGGGATCGCCATCGAGAGCATGAACTTGCAGCCGGGTCTTGTGCGCGGCGGCGAGAAATGTCCGCAGCTTGTCTTCGTGCCTCAGTTCGACGCGGGCGGGCGCGGCTTTACCGTTGGGCTGCGAGGCGGACGTGCTCAGCGGATCGGTTTTGTAGCCGATCTGCACCCAGAGCTGCTCGATCCCTTCGGTCGCACAGACGTCGAAGAGATTTTCGCGGGCGGTGTCGTTGTCGAGGAACTCGCTCAGCTTCCAGAGCCACATGGTTCGCGGCGCGTTGTGCCGAGCCATCTGGCGTTCTTGGTTTTCGGGAGCATTCGGGTTCAGCTTCATCTCGGCCGACGTTTTGAAACTGATGTCGTCGATGTAAACGGTTGACTGACCGGGCGAATGAAACAGCAATGTCAGCCCGCCGAGGTTTGAGAGGTCGAGGGCCGCCGCGTCCGTCAGCGGGATGAGCACCTCTTGCCAGTTTCGGCTGACACCGTCGGGCAGAAACTTGCGGATCTCGCCGAGTTCCAGCGAGTCTTCCTTCTCGACCCACGAGCGGTCGGACATCTTGACCAAGAATCGCTCGCCGCCGACTTGGCCGCGAATCCAGAACGAGAGGTAGGCATACGGCTTCGCGTCGAAGAATCTTTTCTTCGCGGCCTTCGCGTCGAAGAACTGGAGCCACACGCCGCAGTAGCCGTTCTCTTGCTTGTCGGCTCGGATGCGCAGACTCGTGCCGCGGGTCGAGCCGTGGAAGAAAGTCGTGTCGCGGAGGATGTCGATCTTGCTGGCTCCGGACTGGAAGCGGCCGTATGAGCCATCCATCGCGTTGGGGATGCCGCTCTCAAAATCATCGACGAGGGCGATGCCGGGCAAGGCGGCCTCGCTGGTCGAGACTAAACCGAGGCCACAAATGAGGGCTGCGATCACCCGCCATCGGAACCGCAACGCGAGAGCTTCGCTGCCAGCGCATGATTGCTTCACAATGTCCTCGCGAAACAGAGTCTGAAAGAGAATCCGTTGTGACATTGTGCCCACGGATTCGGAGGCGGCGCGCACGGAGCCGCCGAATCGGTCGGACAAGTGACGATGCCGTGGCGATGCTGCGGATTGGCGAAACCCTGTCGCGTCTGCTTGAAGCGGTCGCAGCTCTCCAATAAGCCGTAGCTACAAGCTGCCAGCTTGTGGAGTTCGGCGGGCAAGCTGGCAGCTTGCCGCTACGTTTTGTCAGCGTCTCAACGAAAAACGACCGGCCGCGAACCAACTGCGAAGGAGGCGACGCAGTTTGATGGAGTCGCGGCCGGCCGTGGAGGCGGCGCTGATGAGGGCGGGCGTTCTGCCTTGAGCGAGATTTCGCAGGCCGAGGATCGAACACCCACGGAGCCTCACCGGCGGACCACTTCGATCGACTCGGAATGCGGCAGGTCCGACGGGATTTCGTCCAGCGTCGTCCCGGTTTCAAAGCGTCGCGCCGCCGACTCGTCCGCGGTCGAGAGCACGACGATTTGATACCGCTGACCCGACTCGGTCGTCTCGTTGCCGAAGTGGACACGAGCCTCGAATCTTTGGCCATCCTGGCGTTCTGCCTGTCCTTGGACCCACCACGGCGAGCGATCGTTCGCATCACGCACGAGGATCACGGGCCATCCTTGAGCCACCTCGCATGTCATTCGCTCGACACGGCTCACCGGGTCTCCCGGCTTCGTGCTGACGGCGATGGGGGACACCGCCGCGACCGCCGCGTTCGCCGATCGTGGTTGCCAGAACTTCCAGATTCCAAATCCGGCCGCTCCCAACACGGGCACGATCGTCATCCAGTAGACCCATCTTCGCGAGAATCTCATGATGTTCCCCCTTCCCACTTCTCAGAGTCACTTGTGGTTCGCGTTTGCTGGAGCTCGCCAGCAATCAACCTCGCAGCGAACCTGTCGAGAGAACATACCCGCGCCGGAAAATGACTCTTGAGCGAATCGTCCGCAAGTTGCCGAATTGACGCTGGGACTTGTCCGGCTCTGAGTGACGCTTCGTTTGCCGAAGGTCTAACGATGGCGAAGCAACACGGAGTCGCGAAGAGATTGCCGGAAGCTCACATGACACCGATCCCGGAAGTCGGTGCGGCTACGTTCACGCGATCGCCAGGATTCTTTGCAATAACCCGGATGCGGCACGGGCACGCGGCTCTCGCGTTGGCCGCGGCGTTGTCTCAGAATGCTCGCAACTTTGAGGACATCGAGAACATGACCACTGCATTCACGATTGTCGGACTGGGCGAGTCCCTGTTCGACGTCTTTCCCGATCGAGCCATCTTGGGCGGAGCGCCGCTGAACGTGGCGTACCACGCGCATCAGCTTTGCTCGGCGAGCGGCGGGCGAGGCATTGTCGCCAGCCGTGTGGGGACCGACGAGCTGGGTCGGCGAATGCTGGAGGAGTTGCGGACTCGCGGGCTGACGACGGAGTTCGTGCAGATCGACACCGCACATCCGACCGGCCGAGTGGACATCACGCTGCGGAACGGCGAGCCGACGTACGATTTCCTCGCGGATGTGGCTTGGGACCATCTCGCATGGACCCCGGAATGGCAGCAGCTCGCCGAGAGCTGCAACGCGGTGGTCTTCGGCACGCTGGCTCAGCGTTGTCCGACGTCGCGTGCAACCGTGCAACGCTTCGTCGAAACCGCGAGCCACGCGATCCGGTTTTTCGACGTCAATCTGCGCGTGACTTTTTTCGATGCGGACAGCCTGCGGCGCGGAGCTGAACTGGCCACCGCCATCAAGCTGAATGCCGACGAACTGCCAATCGTACTGCGACTGCTGGGTCTTGCTGACGACGCGACGAATTCCGCGCTGCGCGACGAGCTGTCTGGTGGAGCACGTCGGCTCTTGCAAGCGTTCGAGCGGACGGGCCTGCGGTACGTCGTCGTAACGCGCGGCGAGCAGGGGACCGAGTTATTGACACACGAGGCGAGCGTTCGTGGCCCTGTCGCCAAATTTGAGCGGCATCCACAGGCGGACAATGTCGGTGCCGGCGATGCGTGTTCGGCGGGTCTGCTGTGGGGTTGGATGAACGGCTGGCCGGCGGAGCGAACCGTCACGCTGGCGAATCGGCTGGGTGCCTTTGTTGCTTCGCAGCCGGGAGCGACTCCCGCGATCCCCGATGACCTGCGGCGGTGATGATTGGGCCACAGGTTGATGTCTACGCGACAAAAATGAGCCGGAACTCGCTAGCGTCCGGTTCTGACCGCAAGAACCGGACGCTAGCGCGTTCCGGCTGATGAGTCAGGCGCAACCAGCAATCGGTGACTCATTAAGCCGACTTCGTCTCGGCGTTCGGCTGATCGAGACGCAGGTCTTCGGCACGCAGATCGAAATGCGAGTGCCGTTCGAGACGCTCCTCGACTTGCATCGTGGCCAGTCGCAGTTGCGTCTGTTTCTGCTTGTGCGCGGCAAGGCTCACGACGACGTAGGCCACCAGGCCCAGCGTTCCTGCCAAGGTCACCCAAGCTTTGAATTCCGTGGGGAATGAGCCACTGATAACCATTCCAAACAACATGCCGGAGAGCAACAAAATCGAATAAGTGCTGATGACGGGACGCGAGTCCGTTGTCACCGCGGGTTGAGCGACGGGGAGGTTCATGTCTTGGCTTTCAATTCAGGAATGACGAGGTCCGGGGAAAGTCTTGGTCACGCCAACCCAAAGCTAGGTCATGGACAAAAAGCTCACAGTTGAAACACGCCAACCCGTGCAAAAAGTGAACGGGAATTTGAGCGAGTCGTCACAACCGCTATTTCCGGACGGCGAGCAACTACGGAGTCGCCGCTTGCCAATCCCAGACTCGCACCGCCCCGTCGAGGCTGACCGTCGCGACGCGTGAAGTCCCGGAATCCGTGGATAGATCGTGAATCGGTTGGCCTGTCACGATGCTTCGCACGGAGCGTCCCGAAGAGACTTCCCAGCCGCGCAGTGTCCCGTCCCAACTGCCGCTGACCAATTCGCCACGCACCCATCCCAAGCCAGAGACCGCTTCCGGCTGAGAGAACTCACGCAACGATTTGCGAGTGGTCATGTCCCAGACTTTCAGCCGCCCGTTCCAATCGCCGCTGATCAACTGCTTGCCGTCGGCATCCAGCACGATCCGGCTGATGTCCGTCTCGGCCCCCTTCACGGTCTGCTTGGTCTGACGTGTCGCGGCGTCTCGCCAAAGCAGATTTCCATCCGCTCCGGCGGTGATGAGCCACTTGCCATCCAGTGAATACAGAGCCTGCTTGACCGGACCGCGATGCTCCGGCTTGAGCTGCTTCGAGCCGTGCTTGTCCACGAAGATCAACGACCCATCCTGCATCCCCAAGACCAATTCACGCTCGGTGGTGTTCGGTCGAAACGCGATGCAGACGGCTGCGGATGCCAACGACGGAAACTCGACACGCTCCGGCTCCGCTGCTCCAAATTGCCAGCCGACGAAGCCGTGCTCCAGGTCTGTCACGGCGAGCAGCCCATCCGGCGACCACATTAAACTGACCAGCGGCGACCTGCGACCGGAATTCAATTTGACAGGCCGATCACTCGATCCACTCCACACGAGCATGTCACCATTCGCGCTGCCTGCCGCCAGTTGCTTGCCGTCAGAACTGAACCGCACCAGCGAAAGTCGTTCTGCGTCCGTTTTCAATTCGCGTTGGGCGACAGTTGTTTTCGAGGTCTTGTCTGAACCGCATCCGACCACCGCACACAAAACCATGAGCAGCAGCGTCAGCGATTGTTTTGACCGCCCCAGCGAGGGGATGGAATGAAATTGGTCGTTGATTATTGGTCGTTGGTCATTGGTCATTGAATTGAGGCATCGCCTGCCTCTTGCAAATAGCCAATGACCAACGACCAATAACCAATGACCAATCCTGCAGCCGCAGCCTCTCGTCCGATTGGTGGCAGCGTCCAATCGCGATAGGCTGTCCGCCGTGAGCGCGGTCCATTGCCGGCCAGGTTGGTCAGCGACCGGTTGCTCCGTCAGGTCGTGCGTGGGAGATGTGTTCATGCCCGGAATGATTGTGGCTCCGCAACCGATAGCTGTCGAGGAAGGTGCGAAGGTGCTGGCCGCTGGCGGCAACGCGTTTGACGCAGCGGTGACGGCGGCGGTCGTGCAAGGTGTGACCGATCCGCACTCGTGCGGAGTGGGTGGGTATCTGGTGATGACGTATCACCGCGCGGGGCAGTCTGCCGTCGGCGGATCGCCGATCTTCGACGCGCCGGCCATCGCCGGTTCGCTCGTGAAACCGGACATGTGGAAGGACTCGATCCTGCGGCCGAACCCGGATGGCTGGGGCTACTTCCTGAGGGACAAGGTCAACGACAACGGCTATCGGTCGATCTGCGTCCCTGGCATGGTGCGCGGACTGGCCGAAATGCAACGCCGCTTCTGCACACGCTCGTGGAGTGATCTCTTGCAGCCGGCGATCCGCATCGCTGACGAAGGTTGGCCGGTCAGCTTCTGGAAATCGACGAGCTGGAAAGAGCCGGCGGGACAACCGGAAGGCTCATCGCTGCGAGAAAAGTTACACGCGACGGCCGAGACGAAACGCGTGTGGCTGAAGCCGGACGGCTCGACTTACGAGGCGGGCGAGAAGTTTCGACATCCTGACTACGCTCGCACGTTGCAACGACTGGCCGAGCGCGGTGCGGATGATTTTTACTCCGGCGAACTGGCTCGCGAGATCGCCGCCGATTTGCAGAAGAACGGAGCCTGGATCACCGCCGCCGATTTGTCCGGCTACAAAACTCGCGAGGCGGCTCCGACGGTCATCCACTATCGCGGATACCAAATCGTCACGAATCAATCGCCGCACGGCGGGCCGACGCTGGCTCAGATTTTGAAAATTCTGGAAGCCGACGACCTGCGGTGTCTGGGTCACAACTCGGCGAAGTACATTCTGCGCGTCTCGCTGGCGATGAAGGCGGCGTTCGCGGATCGCAATCGAATGCTGGGCGATCCTGACTTCGAACCGGATCGCGTGCATTGGATGCTCTCTCCGGAACGGATCGCGAATTGGCGAGCGATCATCGAATCCGGCCAGCCGATTGACGTGTCGCGCGGTTCGACGGAATCGAAGAACACGACCCAAGTCACCGTCACCGATCGCTGGGGGAATTGGGTGTCGCTGACACATTCCCTCGGCTCATCGTCGGGCGTGATCTCGCCCGGTTTGGGCTTCATGTACAACAACTCGATGATCAACTTCGATCCGCTGTCCGGCGGGCCGAACGGCATCGCCCCACGCAAGGGTCGAACGACCGGCATGACGCCGACGATCGTCTATCGCAACGGCCAGCCGGTGCTCGCTCTGGGTGCTCCCGGAGCAACTCGGATCATCACGGCCGTGCTGCAAGTGATGCTCAACGTGCTCGACTTCGGCATGAGCGTCAGTGATGCGGTGCTCGCGCCTCGTTTTGACTGCCAGGGGGACACGATCAAGTGTCAGGCTCGAATTCCGGAGTTGGTGTGTTCGGAAGTTCGGAAGCATCACGCCATCGAACGCACGTCGAAGAGTCATGGCGGCTTTGCGTTGGTTCACGCGATCGCCCGTGATCAGCAGACCTGCTGCCTGTCCGGTGCAGCGGACACGGGCGGCGAAGGGATGCCGTTGCTCGTTGATTGATCGTCGGAAG
The DNA here is from genome assembly GCA_964539995.1 of uncultured Planctomyces sp. Taxonomy (GTDB): domain Bacteria; phylum Planctomycetota; class Planctomycetia; order Planctomycetales; family Planctomycetaceae; genus SXKJ01. The sequence goes on along the minus strand of CAZILR010000010.1, from coordinate 13,634 downwards.
GTAGTGTCCTAATTTGAAAGCTAATCAGTTTGCCTTCCGTTTCGTGTTGTCGGTCTTCTTGCTTCGGTCACGCCGAACGAAGTGGAGAATGACGAGCACGACGCCCACAACACTGAATAGCAACGCCCCCGCGCCCCGTCCGATTAACTCAGCTTGGTTATTCGCGGGCATGCTCGTCACGAGCATACCGCCAACGCCACCGCCAAATATGCAGAACACTCCCCATTGGAGAAGCGTGAACTTTTGGAGCCCGTCGCGAAATGGTCCGTCATTCTGTGGCATATCATGTTCCTGCGAATGAAGCCTGTATCTGGCGTCAAGCGGTTTCTCAGGCACCTTGACGATCACCGGACGGACGAGTGTCGGGCTTCTCGTCATTGAAGGTGAACCATAGCCAGCGAGTGTGCGACGTGCTGGTTTGTTGTCCGTCCGCCTTCTTCGAGGCGGGTGTTTGAGCCGACTTGTCTTTGGTGGCTTTGGAGTTGCTTGGTGGTGCCTGGCCACTCCCGGCGGGCGGTGTTGTGGTTGGTGTCGAGCGGGGGCGTTCCAGCGAGGAGCGTCTGGCGGGCACGCCGTTGATACCTGGTGCAGGATTGGTTTGGCCTTGTTCGCCAGCTCGCGGCGCGGAGCGACTGCGACCGGGCAGAAGCGTTGGAATCAGGCTCTCCAGCATGTCGCCGAGGCGATAGATGCCGGACGGCACTCCGGTCAGCGTCTGCCCCAATTGGCTCCAGAATTGATCGACGAGTTCCGGCGGAATTGAACGTGGCGTCAAGCGCCCGTCGCTGAGCCAATCACCAAAAGGCGTCCCCAGCGATTGCCACAACGGTTCAAAGAACTGTTGTTGGACGACTCGCGCCGAAACGCTCAGCCAGAGCATCAGCCCCGGCGACGGCGCATCCTGACCATCGGATTGCAAAGCGTTCACGACCGCTTGTTCAAAGGCGGAAGCGAGGGCGAGACGGAATTCTTGCTGCCCGAAGGCTCCGACGACTCCCACCGCCGACGAGCCGCCGGCTTGGGCCGCCGCCAAACCGAGACCGATGGGGATGAAGTTTCCGCCAACCTGGAACGAGACGCTGCTGGTCGCACCTTCCGAGAGAGCCTGGCTGACAATGTTGGTGCTGGTGCCATTGCTGTCCAGGACTGTGATCGAGGCGTTGAAGTCGCCCCCTAACCCAGCGAGTTGCACGTTGTAGGTGCCGTCGGGCGGCAAGGGGACGATCAGCAATTCCACCGCGCCGTCGCCAGAGTAGTACGTCCCCGGAATCTCGTTCACGACACCGGTTCCTTCGGAGTAGCCGGCTTGTCGGCCATCCGGGTCGGTCAACACGAAATCGACCGGGTCGATGATGAGGACGATCGCTTTGTCCAGACCTTGCGTGCGGATGATCTCCAACGCTCGCTGTCGCAGAGCGGCGATCAGCGCGGGATTGTTCTTGGGACCGCCACCGAGAATCGCGGTCAACTCGTTGCTCAGAGCCAGCGCCAACGCATCGCCGACTTCGGTGAGAATCGCCTGATCGTCGTTGCGGATCGCGACTCGGCTGGATGAGCGATCCGGAGCCAGCGACACCTCCGGCAGCGAGCCTGCCGGTAACGACAGCGTGATGCTCAATGTTTCATCCGGTTCGATGACCGTATCACCGGCAATCGTGACGAACACGGATCGTTGAACATTGCCGATCGCGATGTCGTCCAGAGTGAATTCGATCGTGCCGCTGGTCGCCGTGTAATCGGAGCCGGCCAGCGCGGTCTCGTCAGTGGTGGTGTAGTCCACCGAGACCGGCCCCGTGGGCTTGCCAATCAACGTGACAAGGAATTCGACTTGCTGACTGCCATCGTTGTTTTCACGAATCTTGAACACTTGCGGCGTCAGTGCGATGACGACATTCGACGAATCGTCGTTGATGATCGTGCCAACCACCTCGCTGCGGGACAGACCGAGATGCACGGGATTCTCGAACCGCAGACTGACGGTCTCGTTCGCTTCATCGGTGACGTCGCCGAGAATCGGAATGCGCACCTCGCGCACCCGATCCGTGTCGGTGAACGTCAGCGTGCCGCTGGTCGAGGTGTAATCAGTGCCACTCAGAGCGGTGTCGATCGCGATGTTCCCGGTCAGGAAATCCACGGTGGCGGATGACTCGCCGAGCGGCAGGTCGCCAATCAGTCGTACCGAGAAGACCAGTTCGTTCTGACCCGCAGAATCGCCTTCCAAAACTTGAGAGTTTTCGATGATCAGTTGTGGGACCAAATCGTCGTCCAGAATTTGGGCAATCGCGATGGACTGCTGCGGGGCCAGTCGGACATTCACCGGCGACAGAAGTTGCACGAAGAACAGTTCGTTGTCCTCTTCCCGGTCGTCCGGACGAATCTGCACGCGCAACGGTTGCTCGGTCACGCCCGGATCGAACGTGAGCCGGCCAGCGGAGCGGAAGAAGTCCCACGGGCCGGGTTCGTCCGTCGCAAACGACACGGACTCGTCGATCCCTTCGGGAAGCTGAAATCCACCATCGGCGTTGGTTCGCGTCGAGAAGTCGATGGTGATCGTTTCCGCCGACGGCTTGTTGAGCTTCACCACGAACGTGATGAAGTTCGGGCCGGCGTCCCCTTCCACCACGTTGACGCGCGTCGGCAGGATCGACGCGAGCGGCAGGGCATCGGCGGGAACCTGCGTCACGGAGATGTCGAACGAAACTTCCTCGGAAACGCTTCCCTGAGCATCGACGGCAACCGCGCGAATCACATGCCGCGATGATTCGGCGAACCGCAACAGGCTGCCGTCCTTGACCATCACCACACCGGTCAGCGGGTCGATGGCAAAGCGGCCACCAGCGTCGTCCGTCAGCCGATAAAACACGGTCTCGCCTTGCGGGTCCGTGGCTTGCAACGTGATCCCCACGCGGCTTCCCTCGAGCGCACCTTCAGGGGCCGTGTTGCTTTGACTGTCCACATCCAGTGGGGCATCCGGCGATCCCTCTCCCACGTTGATCGTGAAACTGCGCGTGGAGCTATCCGTCTCGTCAGTCGCCTGCACGACAATCGTGTGGATGTTCGGAAACTCAAAGTCCAGAAGGCTGACATCCGCGATCGTCACCACACCGCTTTCCTGATGAATCGCGAACCGGCCTCCGGCGTCGTCGATCAGGCTGAACGTGACCGAGCCGCCACGCACGTCCTGGCTGTCCGCGTCGATGCCAACTGGATCGCCGTCGATGGCAGTGTCCAGGACAAGATTCGGTGAATTATCGGCGTCGATCGGGATCGTCGGCGCGACGTTCGTCACGTCGATTGTGAAGTTCCTGGTGGTCGAGTCCCTGCCGTCACTGACCTGAATCGTGATTTGATGGCTGGTCCCGGATTCAAAATCGAGCAAGCTCGCATCCGCCACTCGCACGATGCCGGTCACGGGATGAATCGCGAACCGGCCGCCTGCGTCATCCGTCAGGCTGAACGAGATCGTTCCGCCGTTCACGTCGCCGCTGTCGGCGTCGATGCCGACCAGATCGCCATTCGTGGCTCCTTCCGAGACGCTGTTGGCCGCGCCGTCGGCGTCGGACGGAATACTCGGCGCGACGTTCATCACGCTGATCGTGAACGACTGGGTGACGGGACTCGTGCCGTCGCTCGCTTCGACCGTGATCGTGTGAGAAGTCGCGGTCTCGAAGTTCAGCAGACTGGCGTTGGCAACCGTGACAACGCCGGTGACCGGATGAATCGCGAACCGTCCGCTGGCATTATTCGTGAGCCGGAACATGACGGCACCACCGTGCGGGTCGAGGCTCGATAGGTTGATTCCAACCGTGTCGCCATCGAAGGCCGCCTCCGAGACCGAATTCGCAGCGGCATCTTCGTCGGCAGGGACGGCCGGGGCGACGTTCGTCAGATTGATCGTGATCGTCGCGGTGTCGCTGGCCCCCGAATCATCGGTGATTTCGACAGTCAGGCTGAATGTCGGATTGGACTCGAAGTCCAGTGACGATTCGTCGGCCACACGAATCTGTCCCGTGCTCGTGTTGATCGAGAATGTGCTGTTCGTGTTTCCGGCCGTGATCGCGAATGTCAGAGCGGACTCGGTATCTGTGGCCAAGACCGTCCCGACCACCGCGTTGTTCACGCTCGACTCGCTGATCGAAAACGACTGGTCGTTGACCACGGGCGTTCGGTTAGCGACCAGCGCCACGTCATTCGTGTTGCCATCACCACCACCGTTGTGGTTGTAGATGATGTGGAATTTCTCACCGCCGATGGTCAGCAACGCGCCCTGAGCCAAGCCGTTGAACGTGCCGCTGATCGCATCACTCCCATCGTTGTTGATGATGACGAACGTGTCCCCGTCGTTCGGCGTGAAGCCCAGCGATCCGACCAGCGCCACGCTCGATTCGATCGTCACGGTTCCCGTGACATTGAGTTGATCGTATTGCGATCCAACGGTCGTGCCATTCAGTTCAATGTTGAACGCGGACCCCGATTGCAGCGTAGCGCTTCCCGAATTGAGGATGCCGGGTGACGTGCCGGGCGCGACAGTGCCGCCACTTTGCACGGTGAGCGTGTTACCGCTGTTGATCGTGCCGGTTCCCGCCACGGTCGCTCCACTGGCGACGGTCACGTTCGACGTCATTGAACCGTTGATGAGCAGCGTTCCCGCGTTGACACTCGTCGCCCCGCTGTAAGTGTTGGCTCCGGTCAGCGTGAAGTTGGCCGTACCGGATTTGGTCAATCCACCCGTGCCGCTGATCGTCCCCTGATAGACCGAGGCGATATTCAACCCGCCCGTCGTGAGTGTCCCCGTTCCTAGAGTGATGGAGTTTCCGGTGCTCCCGTTCAGACCGCCAATCGTCTCGTCAAAACCGTTCAGATCGAGCACGCCCGGCGAGTTCATCGCCACGAAGCGACTGTCGTGAATCCGGTTGGCTGCACCCAATCGGAACGTGCCTCCATTGATCGTGACATTGCCGCCTGCAGCACCGATCGTCCCGGAGAGCGTAAAGACTCCGCTGCCGAGTTTGATCAGTTGGCCGCCGCCGTTGATGCTGCCGCTGAAGGCCGTGGAACTATCATCCGCTCCGAATTCAAATGGCGTACCTCCTGTCGCGAGGATACCAGCCCCCGCCAGCGAGCCGATGCGCTCGCCAAAATTCGCAAGGTCCAGCGTACCGGACGCCGCGATGGTGACAGCGGTGGCGTCGGACAAGACGTTGCTCGCGCCGAGCTTCAGGCTGCCGGCGGAGATCGTCGTCGCTCCGGTGTAAGTATTCGCGCCGGAGAGTGTGAGCGTCCCATTGCCGCTCTTCGACAGACCGAAGTTCTTGTCATTGGCGCTCGCGCCGCCGAGCACACCGGCGAAGGTTTCCGTGCCGGAAAGGTTCACGGTGAGCGTGGACGCGGAGGTCGTGCCATTGAGTACCGAACCGCTGCCCTTCAGCGAGGCGATGGTTTCGTCGAAGCCGTTTAGCTGAAACGTCGCCCCGGAGGAGACGTCCAGTGCGCTGCCGTCGTTGACGCGATTCGATCCCCCCAGTCGGAACGTACCGCTAGTCAACGTGATGGCCCCCGAACCGGCGGTCAGTCCGATCGCGTTAATCGTCACCGAGTCGATTTCTTCCAGGAAGATCGCGGCGTTGCCAGTCGTCGAAGCATTCACGGTCGATGCATCGAGGATGAGCGAATTACCGCTCGCTCCGATGCCGCCTGAGCCGGACGTCAGCGAGACGAGGGTGCCACGCACGTCCTTCAAGGCACCGCCCGACGTGATGGCTCCGGTTCCGGCGGAGTTGAGCGACAACACGACGGAACCGTTGTTCGAGTCCAGCGTGGCCGTCGAGCCATTGAACACAATGCTGTTGTTGCCGCCGGTGATCAGGCTGATGCTCGTCGCCGAGGGGCGCGTGATGTTGTTGCTGATGGTGATCGTGCCACTGTCCGCATCTCCGATTTCGATTGCATCGGCGGTCAGTCGATCGAGCTGCGCGTCGCTCAACGAAAACACGCTCGAACTTGCCGCTCCCAATCCAATCGCCGTTCCTGGAGTGATCGGACGCAAGAAGATGACGTTGCCAGCTCCGGCGCTGATGACCGGCTGTGTCTGTCCAATGTGAATCACATCGGCGATCAGGAAGACCGGGGCGTTCGTGGCGGAGACGGTGATTCCCGAATCCGTCATGCCGATGCCCTCGGAGGTGCCGCCGACTCCACGGATTCCTCGCAGAAGGATCTGACCGGAATTGGACAGGATGTCCGAGCCTGAAGCGATCAGAATGCCGTCGTTTTCAGGACCGCTGGTTCCACGCGACTCGCCGATCAGTTCGATCTGGCCGGCTCCCGTCGCTTCGAGCAGCGACGAATTCTGAAGCAGAATTCCATACTGAAGATTGCCAGCATCACCGCTGCGGCCAAGCAGACCGATCGAGCCGATCCCTGTTGTCCTGATCGTCGCTTGATCCAGTTGAATGCTCGTGAAGTTGCCGTTGGTCGGTGTCGCAAACTGATTCACATCGAGTGTGACATCGCCGTCCACCGCCTGGATGCTCGACCCCGGAGCCAAGTCGATGTTCCGCAACGCGCTGAGAAACACGTTGGCGGTGCCGCTGAGCGTCAGATCGGAGTTCGACGTACTCAGCGAGATCGTCCTCGCTTCGGCGTAGAGATTTCCGTCACTCGCCAAACTGACCGAGTCCGTGAACGTGACATCGCCTGCCGCTCCGCCACCGAGAGGATCGGTGTAGATCGACAAATAACGAACCGAGTTTCCAGCCGCATTGTCAACGCGAGCGAACGTGACGCTGCCACCATTGTTCGGGCCATTCGTAACCGTAGTGATTGTGAGGTTTTGATCCGCGCCGGTAGCACTCAACGATCCGCCGCTGAATGTGACGGAGCCAGCCGAGTCGTCTTCCCCAACTTCCGTCGCGATGATCACCTCGGCTCCCAGCACCGTGTTGCCGGCGAAGGTCAGCGAGCCGCCATCCGTTTTGATGTCCGCGCTGAGGTTGATCGTTCCGGCGGTCACGTCGAGGTCGGTCAGAGCCGTTGCGTTACCGATCGCGCCGCTGAACGTCGTAGCCGCTCCGCCGGAATTCGTCGTGAGGTTCTGAGCGCCGTCAATCGTGCCGCCGAACGTGATGTTGGCGTCGGTCCCGTTGGCGGAGTTGCTGTCGAGCGTCACGTTCTGGCCGAGTTGCACCGCGCCGTTCAGACCAATCGACCCCGCGTTGGTTCCCAGGTCGGTGCTGATGTTGGCGTTGAGATTGATCGTCTCGGCGGTGATCAACACGCTGCCGGTGATGGCTCCCGCGCCGAGCGTCAGGTTCGTGTCGAGTGTGGCTGTGTCCGCTCCTGTTTCACCATTGATGGTGAAGGCCGCTCGGAAATTCGCATCGACGGAGGAAATCTGCACCGCGTCGTCGCCCGCTCCGGCGTTGATCGTCAGTGATCCGCTGGGATTCGCGAACGTCACGCTCTCGCTGTTGGGCGAGTCGATCGTCATTGCCGAGCCGGTCGCGTCGGTCAGCGTGATCGTCTCGGACGTACCGCCGAACGTGAAGACACGATCCGTCGCGATCAGGTTGTCGGTGATCGGTTCCAGGCCTGTGTAGTTCACAGCGGTTGAGCCGTTGAACGCCACGCTGCCGTCATTCGCGTTGCTGAAATTGTGCGTCACGCTAGTGAACGTGCCCCCGGTCAAGATCAAGGAATCACCGGGCGTGCTGGTGTTGCCTTGACCGTTGTAGCTGACGACCTGCGCGAAGTTCGCGGTGTAGTTCACGGTCAATGTGTCGTTGCCAGCCGCGCCATTGATCGTGATGTCGGTCACCAGCGACGACAATCGCTGATTCACCACAGCTCCGCCGGACAATACTTGGATGTACGACTGACCGCTGAGCATGGTCGCACGGACTTCCAGGCTGTCGTCGCCGGAGGTGCCATTGAACGTCAACGTCCCCGTCTGGAACAGCACGACATCGTTGCCCGTCCCCCCCACATACGAGAGCACGAAGTTCACGCCGTTGATCGTGACGGCGTCACCTTCCGCCAACCCGTTAAATGTGCCGCTCACGGCGTCAGCGCCATCGTTGTTGATGAGGACAATGACGAGACCACCCGAAGAAGTGATCGTGCCGGTCGTCGCCAAAGTCGCTCCGCCGAGCGACACGGTCCCGGTTACGTTGAGTTGATCGTGCTGCGTGCCGGGCGTGGTGCCGTTCACTTCGACCGAGAACGTCGAACCGCTGTTGAAGGTCACGTTGCCGGTGTTGAGGATGCCGGGCGAAGTTCCGGGGGCCACGGTGCCGCCGCTGGCCACGGTCACGGTGCCGAGCACGCTGCCAGATCCGCCGAGAGTCCCGCCGTTGCTCACAGCCACCGCACTCCCGGCGGCGGTCGAGCCATTCACCTGCAATGTCCCGGCGTTGATCGTGGTCGCGCCGGTGTAGGTGTTCGTGCCGGTCAGCGAGAGCGTACCGGCTCCCGATTTCGTCAAACCGGTGCTGGTGCCGGAAATGACGGCCGCGATCGACAAGTCCGCAGCGGCGTTGCCGTCCGCGACGTTGATCGTGCGGGTCGAGCCACCCAAGTCGAGCTTGCCGCTGATCGTGGCTCCGATCTCGCCGGTGCTGATCGTATTCAGCGTGACGTCGCCCCCCAGCGTCAGCGTGCCAGTGCCGGTTGTGATGTCGGCTCCGTTGCCAGTGCCGATTTCCAAGATCAGGCTGACGATCGTTTCATTGTTGTTCGCCAGATCCAAGGAGGCTTGATGTCCCAGGGACAGCGTCGTTGCGTCCGCGATGACTTGATTGGCGGCCGACGTGAATCCGCCAGAAACCAGTGTGAGCGTTCCGGCCCCCGCAGTCACATTGTTCAGAGACGCCGCTCCGCCGCTACTCAGGAACTGACCGCCGTTGCTCGTGCTGGTGTTGGTGTTGATTGCCGAACCGACCAGCGAAACCGCATCACCACTCGCCCCGATCGTGCCGCCGGTCGCGTTGAGCGACACCGCGCCGCCGGTCACGTCGGTCCCGGCATCTCCGCCGTCGGTGATGTTCGTGGATCGCGCGGTCAGCGTGACGGCGTTCGATCCGGCGTTCAATTCCGTCACCGCAATCGAGCTGCCGACGATCGTGACCGGATCGGCGAACGGCGAGCTATCGACATCCACCGCGCCGGTGCCGTTGGCCGCGTCGCCGATCGTGATGCCGCTGAAGCCATCCGCTAATTGGGCCAGTTCGGTGTCGTCGAGATTGAGAGTTCCGCTGCCGCCGCCGATGCCGATGGTTGTGGAAGCGGTACGCGGCGTGATTGTGAGACTGCCGCTCGACTGCACCGGGGCCGCCAGCGAAATCGTATTGGTCGTGATGGAGATGTTGCCGGCCGTCGAGGCACCGCCGATGGCCGATCCCGCTCCGGCGGCACTCAGGCCAACGCCGCTGCCAGCACTCTCGTTCGCGGTCAGCATGATCGCGCCGCTGCCCGTGGTCGTGATCACGGCACCGCCGCTGCCGAAGTTGGCCAGCCGGATCGCGTGACTGCCGGCTCCGATTCCAGACACGCCGTTGATCGTCACCATCCCGTTGACGGCCGAGACGGTGGCACCGGTAAACATGTCGACGCCGAAATTGGCCGAACCCGCTGAGCCTCCTGTGCCATTCACCGTGATGTTGCCCGAACCGGTGTTCGTCACGTTGCCGTTGATGATCACCCCTTCGTGGAATTGAGTGGCTCCTGCCCCACGGCCCTGACCAGTGAGCGTGATGTTTCCCCCCTGGGACGTGATGGCCGACGTGTCTGCCAGATTCACGCCATGATTGCCGTTGGAGACCGAGTCACCGCCGAGTCCTGTCACGGTGATCTCACCGGTTGTGGAAGAGATCGTTGCGGAATTCGCGACATTGACACCGTCAAAAGTGCCCGTGCCTGTTCCCGATGCGTTGGCATTCAAAACAATCGCACCCGTCGTCGAAGCCACGGACGCTCCGCTCGCCAGCGCGATGTTGCGTGTGGCCGTGAGTGACACGGTCCCCGTGCCACTGGTGGCGATGTCCGAGTTCGTGGTCGCCAGACTGATGCCGGCGCTGGTGCTCGTGGAGGTCGCGGTCAGATTCTTGTCCACGGCCATCGTGATGGCCTGATTCACCGTGATCCCCGCACCGGTCGTGAGCGACAGATGATTCGCTTGCGTGATCGCCGAGCTGACCGTGATCGCGCCGCTGTTCGCATTGCCGATGTTGACCGTCCCGGCGGTGACTCGGTCCAACTCGGCGTCGGTCAGACTCAGTGGGCCGCCGATCGGATCGGTCGCGGCACCCAGGTTGATACCGACGTTGTTCGAGTTCTGCCGGAGTGTCACGCTGCTGCCGCTTTGCGCGCTGATCACCGCAGTGCCGTCGAAATTCATGCTGTTACCGATCACGGTCGCCGTGCCGCCGTTGGTCGCTGTCGTGATCGCACCGCTCGACACAATGTTGACCGCAACACTCGATGAACCGCTTCCCTCAACGCCTGTCACCGACACATTGCCGCTGCCCGACGTGATCGTCGAGCCTGTGCCGTTGACGACCACGCCTTGGTTGCTGCCATTTGAGCCTGACCCGCCGGTGCCCGTCACCGTGACTGTGGCGCTGCCCCCCGCCGTGATCTGGCCCGCAGAAGCCACAAGAACGCCAAAATTGTTGGAGCTGGTGCCCGCTCCGCCGCCGGTGCCGGTGACCGTCACGTTGCCACCCCCCGACGTGATCGTCGAACTCTCCCTCACATGCACTCCGATGTGGAAGATTCCCGCGCCTGCCCCGCCCCCGCCGGTCCCCGTGACCGTGACCGTGCCGCTGCCGCCCGACGTGATCTGGCCCCCACCCATCACCTCGATGCCACGGTTGTCGCCCCCCGCTGCGCCGGCATTGCCGGTCACCGACACATTGCCGCCGCCCGACGTAATCCTCGAACCCGCGCCGACAACGACCGCGCCATAGTTGACACCTCCCGAGTCCTCCCCGCCGGTGCCCGTGATCACGGTGGAGGCACCCGTCGTTCCCCCGCTGATCGTGCCGCCGTTCTGGACCTGAATACCAAATTGCGAACCGCTGGCACCGGCACCCCCCTTCCCCTGGACGGTGACGATGCCGGTTCCGGTGGCCTGAATGACGGCGGCATTGACGTCGATGCCGATGAAGTTGCCGCTCGTCGCTGTGGCTTGCTGGTTGGCTTTCACGTCCAGATTGCCATCGACGGTGACGAGGCTTGACCCGCTGGCCAGCGCAATACTTTTGCTCGCGGTGAGCGTCGCCGCTCCCGAACCGGAGAGAATCAAGTTCGCATTCGTGCCGACGTTGATGGCGTCGATGCCGGGCGAGGCATCGTCGTTCTGCAAATCCACATCCAGACTCTTCCCGGATGCGAACGTGATGTCCGCGTTCAGATTGACCGTGTCGTTGCCGACCCCACCACTGATCGTCAGGGCTGTATTGAACGCCGCATCGACCGAAGTGATCGTGACAGTGTCGTCACCCGTCCCAGCGTTGATCGTCAGCGAGCCGGTGGGATTGGCAAACGTCACCGACTCACTGAGGTCCGAGTCGATCGTCATGTTCGCGCCGGTCGCGTCGGTCAGCGTGATGGTTTCCGTTCCGCCGTTGAACGTGAAGACGCGGTCGGTCGCGCTCAGGTTGTCGGTGATCGGTTCCAGGCCCGTGTAGTTCACGGCGGTTGAGCCATTGATAGCGACCGAGCCATCGTTGGCATTCGTGAACTGGTGCGTAATCGAGGCAAACGTCCCACCGGTGAGGATCAACGCGTCGCCCGTGCCGGTGCTATTGTCTTCGCCCTCGAAGTGAACGACTTGGCTGAAGACGCCGCCGCTCCCGCCATAGTCGATCGTCAGTACGTCGCTGCCGTCACCACCGAGAATCGACACGTCCGCCACGCTTGATGTGAGTCGCTGCTCAACGAGCACGCCTCCCATCATGATTTGCAGGTAGTCCTGGCCGCCAATCGTCGCTTCACGCAGTTCCAGAGTGTCGTCGAAGCGAGTTCCTTGAAAGACCAACGTCCCGGTCTCGGTCAGCGTGACGTCGTTGCCGGTTCCGCTGCGATACGACAGGACGAAGTCCACGCCATTGATCGTGACCGTCGCTCCTTCTGACAACCCGGCGAACGTGCCGTTGATTGCATCTGTGCCATCATTGTTGATGAGCACGATCGACTGTCCCGGCTGGGACGTGATGGTTCCCGACAGTGAGAGCGTTGCGCCCCCCAGATTGACCGTGCCCGTGACGTCGATCTGGTCATGCAATTCGCCGGGCAAATCACCGTTCACTTCGGCGGCGAACACCGGTGGAGGAGGACCGCCGGTGAAAGAAATTTCGTCAATGAAGGTGTGCTGCTGCGACTGCCGAATGTCCACACGCACGAATCGTCCGGTCATGCCGGTGACGTCCAGGATCGTGGCGCGAATCTCGTTGCCGGCAGATGAATCGAATGAGCCTGGGAAGTCCACGGGAGTCGAGAACGTGACTCCGTCATTGCTGACGCTGATGAGCACCTGCTCCGGCGCGGTAATTGTCCCACCCGCCTGTGCCCCGGCTCCGGTGCTGTGCAGGTAGCGAATAATAATGCTGTCGAGCACGAACGTATCGCCCAGGTCAAACACGACTTTCGGTTGCCCCAGGCCGTCGTCTGGGTTGTCGTCTCGATAATTCACAAAGGCGGCATCGTTGAAGGCAAACGTGCCGCTCGTGACAAACAGCCCGTCGGTCAGCTCCACGCCACCCGTATCCGGGTTGACGGTCGCGCCGGTCCCGGCCGCTTCGGTGACGTACGAGCTGACGGTCAGCGCGCCGGCCGAGCCGCCGGAGAAGGAGAGGTTCCCCGTGTTGAGAATGCCGGGTGAGTTCCCCGGAGCGATCGTGCCACCGTTGTTGATCGTCACCGGGCCGTTGATCGTCCCCGATCCACCCAACGTGGCTTCGGCGGCAACCGACGTCGCGGAAGTCGTCGAGCCGTTGAGGATCAGCGTCCCGCCGTTGACGGTCGTGGTGCCGGTGAACGTGTTCGTCCCCGACAACGTGAACGTGCCAGGGCCGCTCTTGGTCAGGCTGAAGTTGTTGTCGGTGGTGGCGACGCCTCCCAGTGAACCGAAGAATTCGGAGTCTCCGCTGCCGCTGATCGTCAACCCGCCGGCAGTCGTCGAGCCGTTGAACACGGACCCCACGTCGGACAGTCCCCCCAGCGTCTCACCGAAGCCATTCAATTGCAGCGCTGCAAAAGGTCCGATCGACAACGTCGTCTCATCATCGATGCGGTTTGAACCGCCGAGTCGAAACACACCATTATCGAGCGTGATGACGCCCGACACCGCGTTCAGTCCGGTCGTGCCAATCGTGAGGTCGTTGACTTCGCTAAGGAATTGATTGCCATTGCTACTGGTCGCCGTCGCGAGTGAATCCGCGTTGAGCGCCAGCGGGTTTCCGAGTTCGCCGATGCCTCCCGATCCGGCGTTCAGCGAAATCGCCGACGCACGCAGATCATCGACCGCGCCGCCGGAACGAATCGCTCCCGTGCTGCCGGTCGTCAGCGTGACGTTGCCGCCGTTGGTGTTCAGCATCGCGTTGGGACCGCTGAAGACGATGTCTTGCCCGTTCGCC